>DASXOU010000337.1:0-3023 GCA_036494045.1 Polyangia bacterium
GCCAGCGCCAGGCCGAGCGCGAGGCCGACACCGCCGACGGCTAGGAGGCGCGAAGGAAAGCTGAGCAGGCCGAGCACGAGGAACATCACGACCTGGCCGAGCCAGGCCACCGAGTCGTGCACGCGCGCGATGGCGTCGGCGTCGGGCAGCTCGGCGTTGCCGAGCACGATGCCGGCGACGTAGGCGGCAAGAAAGCCGCTGCCGTGCAGGAGCGTGGTGGCGCCGAAGGCGAAGAGCGCGAGCGCGACGGTGAGCACGGGCAAAAGGCCGGTCGCCGTCGGACGCGCGCGCGCCACCAGCCAGCGGCCGGCGTAGCCGACGGCGAGCCCGCCCGCGCCGCCCACCACGAGCTGGACGACGATGTCGAGCGCGACGTGCCCGAACGTCGCCCGGTGCCCCTGCCCGGCGGCGGTGACGGCGATGGTCAGCATCACGGCGACGGGATCGTTGAGCCCCGACTCGAGCTCGAGCGTGGCGGCGACGCGCTCCGACAGCGCGATGCGGCTGCCGCGCAACACGGCGAACACCGCCGCCGCGTCGGTCGACGACACGACCACACCGAGGAGCAGCGCCTCGCCCCAGACGAAGCCGAGCGCGCGCGCCGCCAACGCCACCAACGCCGACGACAGCACCACGCCGGCGGTGGCCAGCAAGACCGAAGGCGCCAGCGCCGGGCGCACCGCCGACCAGCGCGAGCGCAGGCCGCCGTCGAACAGGATGAGCACGAGCACGACGGTGCCGAGGCGAAACGCGAGCGCGTAGTCCTCGAAGTCGACGCCGCCGATGCCTTCGGCGCCGGCGGCCATGCCGAGCCCGAGGAAGAGCAGCGCGACCGGAACGTGAATGCGGCCGGCGATGCGGCTACCGAGCACGCTCAGCGCCATGAGGACGCCGAGCAGCGTGAGCGTCAGCGCCGTCGAGGCGAGCTCGTGCACATCCTATTGAATGGGGCCGACGACCTTGGTCGTCCACTGCGCGATGTGATTCGACGTCGTGATGTCCTGGAACGGCAGCGCGAACGCGGTGTACGAGCCGTCCTCGCCGTTGGCGATTTTGTCGGGATCGACCGCGACCATCCAGATCAGCGTGCCGACGGGCGACTCGCCGCCCGAGAGCGCGCTCGGCGGCGGCGGACGCAGGCCGTAGTTGCGCGTCGACGAGAAGGTCAGCCACATGAGCCGGCTCGACGCTTCGGTCGCGGTGCGATGGAAGACGAACGGGCTCCAGCGCGGGAAGGAGTTGGTCAGGTTCGTGGTCATGCCGTCGGTGATGCCGCCGGCGTTCGCTTTCGCCAGCGCGATCGGCATGGCGCCGGCGGCGTCGTTGATGGCGAACAGCGTGGCGCTCGGATCGGTGTCGGCGTTGCACGTGAAGTCGCCGTTCTGCCCGGCGGGGCAGGTCGACTCGTCGAAGACGAGGAACGTGTTGTCGGGCGAGAACGACGGGTAGTAATGGTTCTTGTCGGGCGCCGACGGCACCAGCTCCATCGGCGCCGACCAGGTGGTGCCGCCGTCGGGCGTGGTGACGACCTCGATCGCGCCCGACCACATGCGCTGGCAGGTGCCGGCAGTGCCCATCTTGACGTAGGCGATGCTGTTGCCGTCGAGCGACCAGTCGGGATGGTCGGCGGGATTGGTCATGGTGCCGGTGCCGGCGACGTCGCCGATGAGCGCGCCGTTGCTGCCGTTGAACAGCATCAAGTTGAAATCGGTGGCGCCGCTGTCGGCGTAGACGCCGACGTAGCTCGACGCCGACGGATCCCACGACTCGAAGATGCTCTTGGGCGTCGAGCCGAAGGGCACGATCGGCATCGCGGTGGCCACGTCGAGCAGCAAGAGGGCGCCGTTGTTCTGCCCGCCGGCCTCGGCGACGACCTTGGTGCCGTCGCGCGTGAGCGCGTGGCAGCCGACGCAAGTGCCGCCGGTGAGCTGTGTGCCGATGAACTGCGTCGCCATCGTCTGCGTCGACGACGCGAAGTCGAAGCGCATGATTCCCGTCGAGCCCGAGGTGGTCCAGTAATAGAGGCCGCCGTTGATGTCGTCTTGCGAGAACGACACGTTGGTCGCGTTCGAGGTGCCGACGCCGCCGCCCGCGCCGTCGGTGGCGAGGAGCGTGATGGCGAGCGGCACCGAGCCGCGGTTGGTCTCGGCGATCCAGTGCCACACCGTCGGATCGGGAAGGTAGATGCAGCCGCCGTTGGTCGGATTGGTGCAGCCGACGAACACTTCGACGTCGGTGGCGGCGTTGGAAAACTGGAGCGCATAGAGCGACGTGCCCGCCGCCGGCTTCCATTGGATCTCGAGCTTGCCGAGGTTGGGCGGCACGAGCACGCCGTCGTTGGGATAGACGAGCTGCGCCGCGAACGCCGGATTGGCGGCGCCGCCGAACTGCGCGCCCGGATCGGCCGGCAGGCCCGTCGAGCCGGGATCGTTGTAGCGCTGCTTCATCTGCACCGTCAGGCCGGTCACGCCCTGGAGCTGCCCGGCGAGGGCGGTGACGTTGCTGATCCCGCCGTGATCGACGCCGGTGGTGAAGGTCGCGGCGGTAAAGCCGCCGAGCGTCGGATCGGCGACGGCCCATGACACCTGCGCGGTGACGTCGGCCCTGTGGCCGTCCTTGAACGTGCCGGTCGCGGTGTACGCGCTCGTGGCCGGCGTCGTGCCGTCGATGACGAGCGTCTGATTTGCCGGCTCGACGTCGATCGAGACCAGGTTGGCGATCGATCCGCCGGGACCGCCGCCGTGGCCCGGCTTCGACGACGAGCAATCCGCGAAGATGAGCGGCAGGATGCACAAAGCCAGTCGTGGTGCGCGCATGATGTACCTCTCGAGGCTGGCTCGATCGTGCGGCCAAACGCGCGCGATCGCAACATGCGCGCTTGTCCTACAATTGCGCGCTCTCCAGCCACTTCGGATTGTGCGCGGTGCCGTCGAAGGTGTCGCTGGTCTTGAATTTCTCGAAGCGCCCATCGGCGGCGGGCGCGGCCGAGCGCGCCAGCAGCTTGGCGGCCTCGTCGGCGGGCA
>DASXOU010000338.1:0-2808 GCA_036494045.1 Polyangia bacterium
GGCGGTGGCGATCTGTCGTCGGCGCTGGCCGCGTCGCTGGCGTCGTCGCCGGCGAAGAAGACGAAGCACGCGAAAGCGAAGCATGCGGAGGCGGAAAAAAGCGCGAAGCCGGCCGCGCGCGAGCGATCGCACGACGCCGCCGCGCGCGCCCGATCCGCCGCCGAGCGCGCCCACGCCGCCGCCGCGCTGCCCGCGCAACGACGCGAGCAGGCGGCCGCGCGCAAGCAGGCCGCGCAGCTCGAGCGCGCCTTAGTGGCCGCCGAGCGCGCCGCCGCCGATCGCGGCCGCGCCGTCGAGCGCGCGCGTTCCGCCGTCGACCGCGCCGAGGCCGAGCTGCGCGCCGCCAAGGACGCGCTCGCCGAAGCCGAGCTCGCCGCCGCCGCCGCGCGCCGCGCCGCCGACGACGCACGCTGAGAACCCGATCCCTACTTCTTCTTCGAGGCGCCCTTGCGCGGGATCTTCGCGCCCTTCTTGCGCGCCTTCGACAGCCCGATCGCGATCGCCTGCTTGCGGCTCTTGACCTTGTGCTTGCCCGAGCGCATGTGGTGCATCTCGGTGCGCACCTCGTCGCTTGCCTTGCGGCGGCTCTTCTTGCCGGTCTTGGTGCGACGATGCGACGAGCTGCGCTTCTTCTTCGCGGCCATTCCGACCTCCGTCACGAAGTCGTGTGCACGGCAGCGCCGCGATCAAGTCATGCTACGCGCGTTCGGCGGCCGGCTCCTCGACGGGCGCGATCTCCGCCGCCACCCTGCGCGCGCCGCGCACCAACACGACGCACCGTTCGGCGCCGGGCACGTCGTCGAGCGGCAGGCCGAGCTCGTCGGCGAGCGCCATGCCGATGATGACGAGATCGCCGTGCGTCTGATAGGCGAGCGCCGCCGGATTGCGCTGCGTGAGCACGTCGGAGTGCAGCCACTTGCCGGCGGTCTTGCCCGCCTCGCGCAAGAGCTCCTCGAGCGCCGGCGGCGGCTCGCTCTCGCCCTTGTGCGGTACCAGGACCGCGTGCAGCGTCGACTTGCGCTGCTGCACGATGCGCGCGGCCAGCTCCAGGCCCGCTTTGCCGTCGAACGAATCGTCGACGACGGCGATGACGCGATCGATGGCGCGCTCGTGGCCGTGGATGACCACGCCGACGTTGACCGCGCGCTCGCTCATGCCGTCGAGCACTTCCTTGACCACGCCGCCGAGGAGATCGCCGCCGAACACGGGACGGTGATAGCCGAGTAGGAGCCAGCCGATGGTGCTCTGCGCCGCGAGATCGAGGATGTCGCCGGCGGCGTCGTCGGTCCACAGCGCCTGCGCGTCGATGGGCGTGCCGGCAGCGCGCGCGTGATCGATCGCCTGGCCGAGCACCGTCGAGCGCGGCGACTCCTTGCGATTGATCTCGCGCAGGCCCGAGCGGATGCCGCCCGCCGGCCGCCGCACCAGCGCCAGGACGCGCGGCGGCGGATCCTCGGGCCGCGTCGCCGCGGCGGCGAGATCGAGCAGCGGCGCCAATCCTTCCGGATTCGAGATTGGTACCAACAGGCCGCCGCCCGCCGGCGGCGTGCTCGTCTCCGCCGCCGGCTGCGGCTCGCTCGCCATGCCGCGCGAGACGAAGTGCAGGATCGGCGTCGTCATGAACGTCGTCACGATCGCCATCACCACGAGCATGGCGAACAGCGCCGGTGAGAGCACGCCGAGCTCGAGGCCGATGTCGAGGACGATGAGCTCCATGAGGCCGCGCGTGTTCATGAGCACGCCGAGCGCCGACGAATCGCGCCAGCCGAGCCCGGTCAGCCGCGCGGCCACGAGCGAGCCGCCGAACTTGCCGAGCGACGCGACCAGCACGATGAGCGCGCACAAGCCCCAATCGGAGACCGCCGCGATCTGCGTGTGCAGGCCGGTGAAGGCGAAGAACGCGGGCAGGAACAGGACGACGACGAGATCTTCGAGCCGATCGGTGAGCTCGCGCGCCAGCCCCGAGTCGTGCGGGATGACCGCGCCGAGGGCGAAGGCGCCGAAGACCGCGTGGATGCCGATGGCGTGCGTCGCCAGCGACGACAACAGGATGCCGACGAAGACGCTGGCCATCACGCCCTGGGTGAGCCGCCCGCGCAAGCCGTACAGGCGCGACAGCTTGACCATCGCCGGGCGCACCACGAACACGACGAGCGCGACGTAGCCGACGGTGAGCCCGAAGGTGATGAGGGCGCCGGCGGCGCGCGCCTGCACCACGCTGACGACGAAGGCGAGCATGCACCACGCGGCCACGTCGTTGACCGCCGCGCAGGCGAGCGCGATGACGCCCATGCGCGACTTGTGCATGCGCCGATCGGTGAGGATGCGCGCCAGCACCGGGAACGCGGTGACCGACATCGACACGCCGAGGAACAGCGCGAACACGATGAAGGGCACGTCGCGCGTGGCGGTGAGCGGATAGAGATAGAGCGCCAGCGCCAGGCCGCCGATGAAGGGCGTGAGGATGCTGGCCAGCCCCACGGCGACAGTGGCGTTGCCGCGCTCGCGCAGAAGCGACGGATCGAGCTCGAGCCCGACCAGGAACATGTAGAGGATGATGCCGACCTCGGAGATCACGCCGAGAAACGGCGCCACCGACGCTGGCAAGAGGAACGCCGCCGCCGCCGGCGCGACGCGTCCGAACAGCGACGGGCCGAGCAGGATGCCGGCCAGGATCTCACCGACCACCGGCGGTTGGTGCAAGCGCCCGAAGATCATGCCGAGCGAGCGCGCGACCACGATGACGGCGACCAGCGCGAGCAGGACGTGTAGGAGCGTGTCGACGTGCGAGCCGCCCTCGGCGGCGCC
>DASXOU010000339.1:0-10294 GCA_036494045.1 Polyangia bacterium
TCCCCGTACGCAAGGCGGATGCGCATCGCGTTAGCCGGCGAGCTTCTCGACCGTCCGCAGCATCGCGTCACCCATCCCCGCCGTGTCGGTCGTCGCCTTGCCGTCGGCGGCCAGGTCCGCGGTGCGCAGCCCCTGCGCGAGTACGTCGGCGGCCGCGCGGTCGAACAGGTCGGCCGCGTCCAGGAGACCGAAGGAGTACCGCAGCGCCATCGCGAACGAACCGATCATCGCCAGCGGGTTGGCCAACCCCTTGCCGGCGATGTCGGGCGCGGTGCCGTGGACCGCCTCGAAGATGGCCACGTCCTTGCCGATGTTGGCGCCGGGCGCCACGCCGAGGCCGCCGACGAGCCCGGCGGTGAGGTCGCTCAAGATGTCGCCGAACAGGTTCATGGTGACCAGGACGTCGAAGCGCTCGGGCGCCTTGACCAGGTTCATCGCGCAGGCGTCGACGATCATGTCGTCGAACGCGATGTCGTCGTAGGCCTTGGCCACTTCGCGCCCGACGTCGAGGAACAGGCCGTTCGAATATTTCAGGATGTTGGCCTTGTGCACCAGCGTCACGCGCTTGCGCCGCTCTTTGCGCGCCAGCTCGAACGCGTAGCGTACGATCCGCTCCGAGCCGTGCCGTGTGATCACCGCGATCGATTCGGCCGCCATGCGCCCCGGCCCGACGTAGTGCTCGATGCCCGAGTAGATGTCCTCGGTGTTCTCGCGCACGACGATGAGGTCGATGCCGGTGTAGCGGCTCGGCACGCCGGCGATGGTGCGCACCGGCCGCACGTTGGCGTAGAGATCGAAGTGCTGCCGCAGCGCCACGTTGACCGAGCGGTAGCCGGCGCCCGACGGCGTCGCCAAGGGGCCCTTGAGCGCCAGGCGCGTGCGCTCGATCGACTCGAGCGTGTGCTGCGGCAGCGGATCCTTCTCCTTCTCGACGGCGGCGAGCCCGGCTGACTGCTCGTCGAATTCGAACGTGGCGCCGGCGCACTTCAGGATCTCGAGCGTGGCGGCGCTGATCTCGGGCCCGATCCCGTCGCCGCGAATGAGTGTGACCGCTCTGCTCATGCGCGCAGCATCTTGAGCGCCTGCATCCACTTGCCGCTCTTCATCGCGGAGCTCACCCACAGCCAGCACATCGGCTCGAGCAGGCGCGCGGCTTCGATGCCGCCGAGATCGATCGTCTCCCAGCCGAAGTCGGTCAGGATCTCGGTGACCGTCTTCTTCGCGCCTTCGTCGTTGCCGCCGATGAACATGGTCGGCGGGCCGCCCGGCAATTTCGGATCGACCATGAGCGCGTTGCCGACGATGTTGAACGCCTTGACCACCTTGGCGTCGGGAACCCAGCGCTGCACCTGCTCGCCGCCCGAGTCGGAGAAGCCGCGCTCCATGCCGACCGGCCGACCGTCGACGTGCTTGAGCGGATTGGTCACGTCGATGAGCACCTTGCCGGCGAGGTTCTTGGCGCCGGCGAGCGCGAGCGCGTTCTCGGTGCCGTCCCAGCGCGTGCACACGACGACGATCTCGCCGTGGCGCGCCGCCTCTTCGAACGTGACGAACTCGCCCGCCCCTTTGCTCTTTGGCTCGCGCGACCCGATCTTCACGTCGCAGCCGTGCGCCGCAAAACCCTTCGCCAACGCCTTGCCCACGTCGCCGGTGCCGAGGATCCCTACTCTCTTGTTGAGCATGTCGTCTCCTCCGAGGTCGCCGCAACGTAGATCCACGACCGGCGCCTGTCGAGGGGCTAGATGCGGATGTCGTGCTCTTTGAGCTTGTTGTAGAACGACGCGCGGCTGATGCCGAGCCGCTTGGCGGCGCGCGTCGGTGAGCCCGACTCCGCCTGCAGCGCCTCGAGGATCGCCTGCCGCTCGACGGTGCGCACCGCGTCGCCCACGCGATCCTTGAGCGGCCGCGTGGCATCGAGCGCCGCTTCGGGAACGTGCGCGATGTCGAGCGGCGGCAGATCCTTGGCCTGGATCTCCTGACCGTCGGACAAAATCGCCGCGCGCTCGATCACGTTCTCGAGCTCGCGGATGTTGCCCGGCCAGTGATACGCGTCGAGGCGCAACAGCGCCGACGGCGACATACGATGCGGCCGCGGCCCCGCGCCCTTGCGCCGCGCCAGAAAGTACGCGACCAGCTCGGGAATGTCGCTCTTGCGCTCGCGCAGCGGCGGCAATTCGATGGGCACGACCGCCAGCCGATAATAGAGGTCCTCGCGAAACTTCCCGTCGCGAATGAGCTGGCGCAGGTTCTTGTTGGTCGCGGCCAGGATGCGCACGTCGATCTTGACGAACACGTCGCCGCCGACAGGTTTGATCTCGCGCTCCTGGATCACGCGCAGCAATTTGTTCTGCACTTCGGGCGCGACGTCGCCGATCTCGTCGAGAAACAGCGTGCCGCCCGACGCCTCGCGAAAAAGCCCGCGCCGCGCCCGCTGCGCGCCGGTGAACGCGCCCTTTTCGTGCCCGAACAATTCCGACTCGACCAACGACGGCGCCAGCGCCGAGCAGTCGAACGCGACGAACGGCCCGTCGCGCCGCCCCGAGTTGCGATGGATGACGCGCGCCAGCAGCTCCTTGCCCGTCCCCGACTCGCCGTAGATCATGACGCTCGCGTCCGACGCCGCGACGCGCTCGGCCAGCGCCATCACCTCGCGAATCCGCGGCGAGTTGCCGACGGGCCGATCGCCGAGCCCGCGCGCTTCGGCGACCTCGCCGCGCAGCCGCCGCACCTCGCGAAGCATGCGGCCGTGGCCGAGCGCGCGCTGCACGCTGGTGCGCAGCTCGTCGCCCGAGGCCGCCTTACGCAGATAATCGAACGCGCCCTCGCGCATGGCGTCGACCGCGCTCTCGACGGTGGCGTGCCCGGTGAGCACGATGAACGGGATGTCGACGTCGCGCTCGCGCGCCCGCTTCATGAGCTCGATCCCGGTCGGCCCCGGCGGCATGTGTAGATCGGTCAGCACCACGTCGTAGGCGACCTCGTCGAGCGACGCCAGCGCCGCCTCCGCCGACGACACCTCGTCGATCACGTGATCGCCGCCGAGCAGCGCCTGCACCAGCTTGGCGAAGCCCGGCTCGTCGTCGACGACAAGAAGCCGGCTCATGATTCCTGCTTGGATGCCGGCAGCGGCGGAAGCGTCACGACCACTTCGGTGCCCGCGCCCGGTGACGATTGGATCTCGAGCGTGCCGCCGTGCTCGTCGACGACGCGGCGGCTGATGCCGAGGCCGAGCCCCGAGCCGCGCTCCTTGGTCGTGAAGAACGGCTCGCCCAGGCGCGCCACCACGTCGGCGGGCATGCCCGCGCCGCGATCGACGACGCGGATGATGGCGTCCCCGTCGCTGCCTTCGTCGACGATGACGTCGACCTCGCCGCCCGGCGGGGAGGCCTGCGCCGCGTTGCGCACGAGGTTGACCACGACCTGCGTGATCTTGCCGCGATGGATGGCGCCGATCGGCCGGCAGCGCAGCTCGAGGTTCACCCGCCGCGCCTTGACGTCGGCGTCGAAGCGCAAGATGCCGGTCGCCTCTTCGACGGCGGCGGCGACGTCGCCCGGCTCGCGCGCATACCCGGCGGCGGCGCCGCGCGCGAAGTCCTTGATCTCGTCGACGAGCCCGGCCAGCCGCCGCTGCGCCGCGACGATGACCTCGGCGAAGCTCTGCACCTCGGGATCGACCACGCGATCGCGGATCGCCTCGGCGTAGCCGACGAGCGCGAGCTGGTTGCCGATCTCGTGCGCCAGCCCCGACGCCACGCGCCCGACGGCGGCGAGCCGCTCGGCGCGCACCAGCTCGTCGTGCGCGCGCTCGAGCTCGTCCAGGCGCTGCTGGAGCGTTCGGTTCTTCTCGCGCAGCTCGCCGACCAGCGCGCGCCGCTCGAGGCCCTGTTGGATCTTCACGATCAGATCGCCGAGGTCCCACGGCTTCTCGACGTACTGCCAGATACCCACTTCGTTGATGGCGCGGATCGCGCTCTCTTTGTCGGCGTAGCCGGTCAGCAGCATCAAGACGGCGTCGGGATGGCGCGCGCGCACGCGGCCGAGGAACACCAGGCCGTCCATCCCCGGCATCTTGAAGTCCGAGAGCACCGCGTCGGGCGCACGGCCCGGCATCGCGGCGAGCGCCTGCGCGCCGTCGTTGAACGGCAGCACTGCCCAGTCGGTCTCGAGCGCCAGCGCCCGCGACAGGCTGTCGGTCACCAGCGCATCGTCGTCGACGACATAGACTACCGGCGCCATGGCTAGCCCGTAGCATGCGCTCATGGAGTCCGTCCACCAAGACGCGTTTTTGTCCAAAGCTGTGGACGGGATGGCAGGATCTTAGGCCTCAACTATCGATAATCGCTCGAAACAGGAGGTGGCATCGGGCCTGCTAAAGAAAATTACACGAGGGGTGAAGCCAATGGACAACATCCAGTTCACCGTCAAAGAGCGCGAGTTCGTGTACGGCGTCGCCATGAAGTACATGAAGGACGAAGAGAAGGCGCACGACGTGACGCAGGATGCGCTCCTCCTCGCGTATCGCCACCGCGCCAGCTTCCGCGGCGACTCGC
This sequence comes from Polyangia bacterium, assembly GCA_036494045.1. GTDB lineage: Bacteria > Myxococcota_A > Polyangia > Palsa-1104 > Palsa-1104 > JAQBQH01. Next base: position 4,551 of record DASXOU010000339.1, read on the forward strand.
GCTTCACGACCTGGCTGTATCGCATCGCGGCCACGACTGCTTTGATGCACCTGCGCAAGGATCGTCGCGTGCCGCTGATGCAGTCGATCGACGGCGCCGCGGCGAACGACGACGGACCGGCGGCGGCCGACGAGCCGCGCGACGAAGCCGCGACGCCCGAAGACAGCTGGGCCTCGTCGGAGGCGGTGGCCATCGCCGGCGAGCGGCTGGCCGAGCTCGGCGACAAGTACGGCAAGATCTTTTCGATGCGCTTCGTCGAGGGCTACTCGGAGTCGGAGATCGCGCGCAAGCTCTCGCTCAACGTGGCGACGGTCAAGACGCGCGCCTATCGCGCGCGCGCCCATCTGCGACGCGAGCTGGAAGAGGCGCTCGCCGCCTAGCACCAACCCGTAGTACGGTCCGCTCCATGCGAGCGGTCCTGATCCTGGCGGCGCTGTCCAGCGTCGCCCACGCCGAAGACACGACCACGTTCGCGCGCCAGCTGCTCGATCAGCTGGTCTCGATCGATACGTCGAATCCGCCGGGCAACGAGGAGAAGGCGGCCAAGCTCATCGCCGGCAAGCTGCGCGCGGCCGGGATCGAGCCGACGATCGTGCCGTTCGCGCCCGGGCGCGCCAACGTGATCGCGCGGCTGCGCGGCGACGGGACCAAGCGCCCGCTGATCTTGCTCGCGCACCTCGACGTCGTCGGCGCCGCCGGGCAGCCGTGGACGACGCCGCCGTTCGTCGTGACCGAGCGCGACGGCTGGCTCTACGGCCGCGGCGTCACCGACGACAAATCGTGGGCGGCGATGGCGACGGCGCTGGTCATCGAGCTGAAGCGCGCGCGCACGCCGCTCCATCGCGACCTCATCCTCGCGCTCACCGGCGACGAAGAATCGGGCGGCGCCGGCATCCGCTACGTGCTCGAGCATCGCAAGGATCTGTTGGGCGACGCCGAGTTCGCGCTCAACGAGGGCGGCGGCGTGCTCCTCGACGACAAGGGCAAGGCGCGCCTGGTGAGCCTCGGCACCGCCGAGAAAACGTTCCAGGATTTCTCGTTCATCGCCAAAGGCGTCGGCGGCCATTCGTCGGTGCCGAACGACGAGAACGCGATCTATCGGCTGGCGCGCGCGCTCGACAAGCTGTCGCAGTACAAGTTTCCCACGCGCCTGTCGCCGGCGGTACGCGATAGCCTGCGCGCCGCCGCGGTGACGCAGCCCGAGGCGCGCGCGCGGGCGATGCGCGCCGCCGCCGACGTCAAGGGCGACACGATTCCGCCCGAGCTCTTGGCCGTGCTCGACGCGCATCCGCTGGTGCGCGCGATGACGCGCACGACCTGCGTGGCGACGATGGAATCGGGCGGCACGCGCGACAACGCGCTGCCGGTCGGCGCGCAGGCGACGGTGAACTGCCGCATCATGCCCGTGGACACGATCGAATTCGTGCAGGCGACGCTGCGGAAGATTGTCGGCGGGCTCGTCGACGTGGAGATCGTGCCCGACGTCGGCGTCGGGCCGGAAGTGCCGAACGGCGGGCCGGTGCGCGCGGCCGTCGAGAAGGCGACGCGCGCGGTCTATGGGCCCGACGTGCCGGTGGTGGCGCGCATCGGGCTCGGCGCCAGCGACTCGCGCTTCCTTCGGCGCGCGGGAATTCAATCGTACGGCATCGGCGTTCTCGCCAAGCCCGACGAGCTCGTGCGCAACGCGCACGGACCCGACGAAGCCGCGCCGGCGTCGTCGTTTCCCCTCGGCGTGGCCTTTCTGCGCGACATTGTCAAGGAGCTGACCCAATGATCCTCGTCGTCGGAGCAGGACCGACCGGGTTGTCGATGGCGATCGAGCTGCAGCGCCGCGGCGTGCCGTTTCGCATCATCGACAAGGCGACGGCGCGCTCGGACAAGTCGCGCGCGCTGGCGGTGCAGGCGCGCTCGCTCGAGCTGATGCGGCCGTGGGGCGTGGCCGACGAGCTCGTCGCCGCCGGCGCGAAAGTCTACGAGACCGAGTGGTACATCGAGAAGAAGCCGTCGGCGAAGTTCGAGTTCGGCGATCTCGGCATCGACGACACGCCCTATCCGCACCTGTTGTTCGCGTCGCAGGCGGACACCGAGCGATTGAGCGAGGCGGCGCTCGAGCGCCTGGGCGCGCGCGTCGAGCGCGGGGTCGAGCTGGTGAACGCGATCGATCGCGAAACCTTCGTCGACGTGACCTTGCGCCACGGCGATCGCGTGGAAGCGACGCGGGTCGCATGGGTGGTCGGTTGCGACGGCGCGCACTCGGAAGTGCGCCACGCCGCGGCGCTGCCGTTCGAGGGCGCGGCCTACGATCAGGACTTCGTGCTCGCCGATCTGGCGATCGATTGGGATCTGCCGGAGCGGCTCTACTTCTTCCTCGGCAAGGGGCAGAACGCGGTCGTCTTTCCGCTCAAGAACGGCGACAAGCGCATCATCGCGATGGGCGGCGCGCGGCCGGCCGACGCCGCCGACGAGCCGTCGCTCGACGAGGTGCAGGCGCTGCTCGCGGGCGTCTGTCCGCATCCGTTCCGCTTCGGCGCCGTGCGCTGGAAGGCGCGCTTCCGCCTGCACCATCGCGGCGTGTCGCGCTATCGCGCCGGGCGGCTCTTCGTCGCCGGCGACGCCGCGCACATCCACAGCCCCGCCGGCGGGCAGGGCATGAACACGGGAATCCAGGACGCGATCAACCTGGCGTGGAAGCTGGCGCTGGTCGCCGAGGGGCGCGCGCCGGAGTCGCTGCTCGACAGCTATGACGAGGAGCGGCGGCCGGTCGGACAGCGGCTCCTGCAGTTCACCGATCGGCTGTTTTCGGTGGCGACGTCGGCCAATCCGGTCTTGATCTGGGCGCGCAATCGCCTCCTGCCCGTGTTCGCGCCGCTCATGATGCGCACGGCGGCGCGGCGCAAAATAGCGTTCCGCTTCGTGTCGCAGATCGCGATCAACTATCGCGGCAGCTCGCTCGTCGGTGAATGCGGCGAGCGCGCGCCGGATGCGATCGTTGACTCAGGCAAGCATTTGGTCGATGCATACAAAGATCCGAAGCATCACCTCGTCGTCTTTGGTGACGGCCGCGAGTTCTTGCGCGCGGCGACGGCGCGCTATGCGCCCGAGCTCGACGGGATCGTCGTGCGCGAGGACGAGGCGCGCCGCCGCTATCGGATCGACGGCGACGGCTGGGTGCTGGTGCGTCCCGATCAATACATCGCCGCGCGCGCGCAATCGTTCGACGACGCGCCGCTCGACGCCTACTTCGGCGCCAGGATCGGGATGAGCTCGTCGAAGCGATCGATGTGATGCTGCGCCGGCGCCGCGGCGATGGCGTCGGGCGGCGCGTAGCCGTAGGTCACCAGGCACAAGTCGACGGCGGCGGCGCGCGCGGTCTCGGCGTCGACGAGCGAGTCGCCGACGTAGAGCGTCTGCGCGCGCGAGGCGCCGACCTTGCCGCGCAGGATGTCGACGATGAGCGGATCGGGCTTGCGCGCGCCGACGTCGTCTTCGCCGAGGATGGCGATGAACTCGTGGGCGAGGCCGAGCTTGTCGAGGATCGTGCGCGACAGCTCGCCCGGCTTGTTGGTCGCCACCGCCTTGTCGCAGTCGATGGCGCGCAAGGTCTCGCGTACGCGTAGATACGGGCGCGTGTGCTTGCATGGCTGCGCGGCGTACTCGGCGCGGAAGCGCAGCACCATCTCGTCGAGCCGCTCGGACGCGACGCCGCTGCGCTCGATGAGAGCGCGCACGCCCGAGCCGACCCAGCCGGCGACGACGGCGTCGGCGTGCGCGCTGCCGAGCGTGCGGTTGAGCGCGTCGGCGATGTCGCCGATGGAGTCGACGAGGGTTCCGTCCAAATCGAAGATGACGAGGTCGTACACGGGCGAATCGAGCCTTATGCTATAGCAATAGTATAGCGAGGCCGCGAAGCGGACGAGCGCCAGTTGATCGATAGCCAATGCGCGGCCCGTGGGCCGCGCGCGAAGAGGCGAAGCCGATGAGCCCGAAGGAGAAGCCGGAAAAGACGTATGCGACGATGAGCGGCATTCCGCTCAAGCCGGTCTACAAGCCGGAAGACGTGCGCGCGTACGAAGAGATCGGCGATCCCGGGCAGTTTCCGTTCACGCGCGGCGTGCACGAGACGATGTACCGCGGCAAATCGTGGACGATGCGCATGTTCGCCGGCTTCGGCACGCCGGAGGACACGAACAAGCGTTTCCACTTTCTCCTCGAGCACGGGCAGACCGGCTTGTCGACGGCGTTCGACATGCCGACGCTCATGGGCTACGACCCCGACCACACGCGCTCGCTCGGCGAAGTCGGGCGCGAGGGCGTATCGGTCGCTTGCCTCGACGACATGGAGCGGCTGTTTCACGGCATTCCGCTCGCGGACGTCACGACGTCGATGACGATCAATGCGCCGGCGATTTTTCTTCTCGCCGCCTACGTGGCCAACGCCGAGCGGCAGGGCGTGCCGGCGGCCAAGCTGCGCGGGACCATCCAGAACGACATGCTCAAGGAGTTCATCGCGCAGAAGGAGTGGATCTCGCCGGTCCGTCCGTCGATGCGCGTCATCCGCGACATGCTCGTCTATTGCACGCAGAAGATGCCGGGATGGAACACGATCTCGATCTCGGGCTATCACATCCGCGAAGCGGGCGCGACGGCGGTGCAGGAACTGGCGTTCACGCTCGCCGACGGCATCGGCTACGTGCAGCTCGGCAAGGAGGCCGGGCTCGACGTCGACGAGTTCGGGCCGCGGCTGTCGTTCTTCTTCGACGTGCACAACGACTTCTTCGAGGAGATCGCGAAGTTTCGCGCGGCGCGGCGGATCTGGGCGCGCATCATGAAGGATCGCTTCGGCGCCAAGAACCCGCGCTCGTGGATCTTGCGCACGCACGCGCAGACGGCGGGCGTGTCGCTGATGGCGCAGCAGCCGATGAACAACGTCGTGCGCACGACGCTGCAGGCGCTGGCGGCGGTGCTGGGCGGCACGCAGTCGCTGCACACCAACTCGTTCGACGAGACCTACGCGCTGCCGACCGAAGAGGCGGCGACGCTGGCGCTGAGGACGCAGCAGGTGATCGCGGAGGAGTCGGGCGTGGCGCAGGTGGCCGATCCGCTCGGCGGCAGCTACTTCGTGGAGCGGCTGACCGATCAGATGGAAGAGGCCGCGATGGGCTACATCGAGAAGATCGACGAGCTCGGCGGGATCGTGCGCGCCGTCGAGGACGGCTATCCGCAGCGCGAGATCGCCAACTCGGCGTATCAGTTTCAGCGGCAGGTCGACACGCGCCAGCGCTCGATCGTCGGCGTCAACAAGTACGTCACCAAGAGCGACGGCAACAAGATCCCGACCTTCAAGATCGAGCACGAGGTCGAGCGCGCGCAGATCGAGCACGTCAAGAAGCTCAAGGCGTCGCGCGACGCGGCGGCGGCGCAAAAGGCGATCGACGCGGTCAAGCGCGCGGCGGCCGGGGACGACAACCTCGTCGAGGCGGTGTTGGCGGCGGTCAAGGTGAACGTGACCATCGGCGAAGTCTCGGACGTGTTCCGCCAGGTGTGGGGCGAGCATCGCGATCCCGCGTACCTCTGACGGATCTGCTATCGTCGGCGCGATGCGCCCGTGGCGCCAGCGGCTCGAGCCGTGGATCGAATGGGCGCTCCTCGCCGCCGCCGCGGCCTGGACGCTGTGGTTCTTCCGGCTGCAGCTCTACGGCCTGACCGACACGCACTATCTCGAGTGGGACGCGCGCTCGGGGACG
>DASXOU010000340.1:0-2336 GCA_036494045.1 Polyangia bacterium
CCGTGCAGGCGAGCGTCGTCACCTTCGGCACCGAAGGCGGCGTCTATCTGCGCGCGCCGTCGCCGTCGTCGAGCGATCGCTACGACTTCGTGCTGCTGCCGAACGGCCACGTGCAGCTCCGGCGCGTGCGCTCGAACGCGATCACCGTGCTCGCCGACGCGGCCGGCGGCCTCGGCGAATTCTACGATCCCGCGATCCTGTCGCTCTCGGCGACGGGCGCCGGACCGGTCTCGCTCGTCGGCAGCGTCAACGGCGTCGTCAAGCTGAGCGCCAGCGACACGTCGGCGTCGGCGCTCGTCGGCAGCGGCTGGGCCGGCTTGTGGACCACCAACGCCGGCGTGCCCTTCGACGACTTCTCGCTCACCGGCGCCGCGACCGGCGGCGGCGGCAGTGGTGGCGGCGGCGGCGGCGGCGCTGGCGGCGGCGGCGGAACGGGCGGAGCCGGCGGCGGCGGCGGCGGCACCTTCGCCGTGAAAGTCACGTACACCGACACCAGCCACGTCATCCAAGCGATCGACCCCTCCGGCACCGCCTTCGCGACCTCCCTCTCCGACGGCTCCGGCAGCCACGTCTACGCCTCCACCGACGGCCGCACCTGGACCGCCCGCGGCGTCCACTCCGGCGGCGAGCTCGATCTCATGACCTCGCTCGCAAGCGGCACCCTCCTCGCCGTCAGCCGCGAATCGAGCGGCAACGTCATCACCCGCTCGACCGACCACGGCGTCACCTGGAGCGACGTCCTCTCCCTCGGCGTCTACCGCGGTCTCACGCCGCACAGCTTCGCCGAGCTCGACGGCACCGTGTACTTCGTCGAGTACCAGACCTTCACGCAAGGCTCGACGCCCATCAACCTCTGGGCCTCCAGCGACGGCGGCGCCACTTGGGCCGTGCGCTACGTCTTCGACGGCCACCGTCACGGACACGGCCTGTGCGCCGACCCCACGACCCACGTCTTGTGGGCCTACTTCGGCGACACCGACGCGCAGTGCGGCATCTACCGCTCCTTCGACGCCGGCCACACCTGGCAATTCATGCTCGGCAACCAGGACGGCGACGTCGTCGACGCCACCACGCTGCCGGGCGGCGGCCTCCTCTTCGGCCAGGACATCTCGTACCTGCCGACGCGACCGTCGGTGGCCAGCCTCGACGCCACCGGCCGCTACACGATCCTCGCGCCCATCGTCGGCCCGAGCTATGCCATCCACGCGCTCGCGCAAGGCGGCTACATCGTGTCGAGCGAGCGCGAGAACGGCGGCGACATCTATCCGCCCGGCGAAATCAGCGCCCACCTCTACGGCTCGAGCGACGGCGTCAGCTGGACCAAGCTCCTCGACTACCCGTGGCTCGATCCCAACGCCGACTACGTGCGCGCCGACATCTACTGGGAGCTCCCGTCGACGCACGAGCTGGTGATCACGCTCTACAATGCCACCGGCTTCGGCCCCGGCGGCCAGGGATACCAGCTCGTGCGCCGACAATGATTCAGCGCATGTCCCAACCGAAGACGATGCCCGGCGTCCAGCCGACCGCGAGGTTGCCGATCTTCACCGACTGATCGGCGCCCGACGCCGACGCGTTCTGCGACACGCGCGTCATCGTCCCGAACGCGACCATGTTCTCGAGCGCGAGCGTGAAGCGATTGCGGGTGCGCCCGAAGCCGACGCCGACGCGCGCCAACAGCGCGGGGAAATATCCGTCGGCGACGTAGGCCGCCTGGCTGCCGCCGTTCGCCGTCGCCACCTGCTTGACGCCGCCCCATGTGCAGCCGCACAACCCCGGACCGAACGACACGAAGAAGAGCCGGCCGATGTCGGCTTCGGCCATCGCCGTCAGCCGCCAGTAGTCGGCCACGTTGATGGCGACGCCACCGCCGCCGGTGCCGGCGCTGATGCTGCCGCCGAGCCCGAAGCCGCCGCCGACGTCGGCGTAGAGACCCCAGCGATCCTTGAGCTGCACGCCGATGCGCCCCGAGAAGTTGGCGCCGTAGGAAACGCCAGGCGCAAAAAGCGCCGGCGCGCCGTCGGCGCCGACGCGCAGCCGAACCGGCGGCGGCACGCGCACGATCGCCGGCGGCGGCGCGACCAGCTCCGGCGGCGTCGTGGCGATCTCCTGCGCCAGCGCTCCGCGACTCACGAGCAACAAACAGCAGGCGATGATGGATCTACTCATCGATGTCCCCTCTCGACGGCCATGCAGTGACGACGGACCGGCGCGCCGGCTATTCAGGCGCCGCCCGTAGCCGGCGTAGCGCCGTGTAGGCGCTCCGCTGCACGCCGCGCACGTCGCGCGAGCGGAAGCTCGTGCAAGACGCGGCGATCGCGGGCGCTACGTCGAAT
>DASXOU010000341.1:0-2171 GCA_036494045.1 Polyangia bacterium
CGTGCCCGCCGAGCGCCGCGGCGCCCGCTTCGCCACGCTCCTCGTCGGTGGCGGCGCGCTGGTGACGGCGGCGATCCTGCTCGGCAGCGAGCACATCCCGTACACGATGCTGCACAACGGCACGCTCTTGCCGCTCTACGGCGCGATCGTCTGGGGCCTGATGCTCAACCGCGGCCCGCTGCATCGCGCGCTATCGCTGCGGCCGCTGACCACGCTCGGCGACTCGAGCTACGCGCTCTACACGCTGCAGGTCCCGCTCGTCGCCTGGCTGCTTCTCGCCGGCGGCCGCACACCGGGCGCCATCGATGCGCCGTTTGCCGCGCTCATGCTCGGCGCCGTCATCGCCGGCGCGCTCTTGGTGCACTTCGTCGTCGAACCGCGCGCGCAAGCGTGGCTGCGTCCGCGTTTCGAGCGCTGGTCGGCGATGCTGCCCTACGGCGCCCCCGTCTACTTGGCGGGAAGCTCGATGACGAGCATGCGAAATCCGCCGGCGGCATCCTCGACGCGCTCGTGATGCGACGGGCGCTCGGCGCCCTTGGTCTTGATGGTGACGCGCACGTCCTTGCCCTTCGGCTGCGTCGACACTTCTTTGACCGCGGTATCGAACGCACCCACCTGCAGCGGGCGCCGGTTGTTGCGCAACGGCACGACCGTGTTCTTCAGCGTCACGACCACTTCGCCGGGCGCGTCCTCGACATGATACTCGGGCGCTGACGTCAGCTCGAGGAACACCGTCGGCACGCCGTCTTTGACCTGAAAGCCCGACCACGTCATCCGCTGCGGGCCGCGCTTCACCGGCAGCTTCGGCGGATGCGGCGGTAGCGCCTGCGCGCCGGGCGCCACGCCTTTATAGGTGCCTTCCGCGCCGCCTTTTTCGGTGACGTTGAGGTTGCCCTGCTCGTCGCCGGCGGCCGGTTTGTCGTCGTCCTTGTCTTCGGACTGCTGCGCCCACGCGGCCGCGCAGACGACGAGCCCGATTACGACGATCGACAGGGAGACGAATCGACGCATGGTAAAAAGATACGCGCGCCCGTCGGTAGCTACAACTTTTGCCCCACCGGATCCTGCACCACGGTGTCGTCGGACGCCTCGCCGAGCACGAGCGCACGCGCCTGTCCGACGAGGAAGATGGAGCCGGCGACGACGACGCGTTCGCCCGCGGCCATGGCCAGCGCCGCCGCGAGATCCGGCGCCACTTCGGCGCCCGGAATGAGCGTGGCCAGCTCGGCCGGCGGCAGCGCCCGCGTCGACGGCGGCGCCGTCGCGATCACCCGCGCCGCGCGCGCCACGAGCGGGGCCACGATCGCGCGCGCGTCCTTGTCGGCGACGACGCCGACGATCAGGGTCCACGCGCCGGTCGGCCACGCCGCGGCCAGCGCGCGCGCGCCCTCTTCGTTGTGCGCGGCATCGACGAGGATCGCCGGCGTCAGCGCCTCGAGTCGCCCCGGCCAACGCACGTGCACGAGGCCGTCGGCGATCGCGCGCTCGCTTGTGCCGAGGATCGCGAGCGCGCGCCGCGCCAACGCCGCGTTGCGCCGCTGATGCGCTCCATGTAACGCCAGCGCCGGCAACGACGCGTCGTCGAAGTCGCGCCCGAAGCGCTCGATCGGCGTGGCGCCCGCGCGCTCCGCGTCGCGCTGCAGCACCGCCGCCGCTTCGTCATCCGCGCACGCGTACAGCGCCGGAACGCCGCGCTTCCAGATGCCCGCTTTCTCGCGCGCGATCTGAGGCAGCGTCGTGCCGAGCACATCGGTGTGATCGAGCGCGACCGACGTGACGATGGCGCAGCGTGGCCGCTCCACGAGGTTCGTCGAATCGAGGCGCCCGCCGAGCCCGACCTCGATGACGGCGACGTCGACGCGCGCCTCGGCGAACGCGACGAACGCCATCGCCGTCGCCACGTCGAAGAACGTCGCCTCGTGCGCCGCCGCGAGCACGCGCTCGCCGACGGCAGCCGCGCGCTCGCGCTCGAGCTCGTCGCCGTCGATGCGAATGCGCTCGGTGAAGCGCAACAGATGCGGCGACGTATACAGCCCGACGCGCTTGCCGTCGGCGTGCAATCCCGCTGCGACCATCGCCGCCGTCGAGCCCTTGCCGTTGGTGCCGCCGACGTGCACGACCTCGAGCCCGCTCTGCGGATCGCCGAGCGCCGCGCACAACGCGCGAATGCT
>DASXOU010000342.1:0-6231 GCA_036494045.1 Polyangia bacterium
CGATGACGACCACGCGCTTGCCCACGCGCATGTCCGCGCGATGCAGCTTGAGCCCCTCGATGAACGCGATCGCCTCGCTCACGCCGTCGAGATCCTCGCCGTCGATTCCGAGCCGCCCGACCTTGCCGAGCCCGACGCCGATGAACACGGCATCGAACTGCCGCTCCAATTCCGCGAGCTGCACGTCGACGCCGACGCGCACGCCGCTCGAGATCTTGACGCCCGCCTCGACCAGCCAGCCGACCTCGCGCAGCGCGAACTCCGGCGTCATCTTGTATTCGGCGACGCCCGAGGTGTTGAGCCCGCCCGGCTTGTCGGCAGCGTCGAAGATCTGCGGCTCGTAGCCGAGACGCAACAGCTCCGCCGCGCACGCCAGCCCCGCCGGCCCGGCGCCGATGATCGCGACCCGACCGGCGCGCCGCGGCCCCGGCTCGAACGGCCGCATCCCGTGCGCCATCGCCCAGTCGGTCGCGTAGCGCTGCAGTTGCCCGATCTTGATCGGCTTGGCCTGCACGTCGTGCATCACGCACGCGCCTTCGCACAAGACTTCCGTCGGACAGACGCGCGCGCACGAGGCGCCGAGCACGTTGGCCGCCAAGATCGTCTTGGCCGAGCCGCGCAAGTTGCCGCTGCCGATCTTCTTGATGAACGCGGGCACATCGATGTGCGTCGGACAGGCGCGCGTGCACGGCGCGTCGTAGCAATAGAGACAGCGGCTCGCCTCGGCGAGCGCCGCGTCGGTGGCCAGCGGCGGCTTGTGCTCCTTGAACGGGTTCGACGACTCCACGGGGCCTCCTACGGTTCTCGCTGCCGCAAAAACGGTCGGGTATCGCACAACGCGTGCCACGCCGATCGTCGCGACTTCAGGCAGTCTCGGCCGTACAAAACTGAGACACGAGGTCTGCGGCGACCCCTCCAGACTAGCGCAAATCCGAATATTCAACCGCGATTAGCGGGAGCGTGACCGAATTTGCGACAATCGCCGCAGCGTGTACGATCGCCGGATGCGGCCGACGCGTGCGCCCCGGCGGAGCGATCCACGCACGATCGCGCTGTTCGTCGTGCGCCTCGTGCGCGAGTTTCGCTGGACGCTCGCTCTATTAATGATGGCGGTGCTGATCGGCGGCACCTTGTACGCGGTGACGCCGCACGCGCAGCTCGGCGGACGCGCGCCCGATCCGATCACCGCGCTGCTCGGCGCGTGGATGGCGCTGTTCGCGCAGCCGATCCTGACGCCGCCCGAGCGCTGGTACCTCGACCTCGTGTGCGGCGTCTATCCGCTGCTCGGCTTCGGATTGCTCGGCGAAGGTGTCGTGCGCATCGGCATGCTCATCGTGTCGAAGGAGCGCGGCGAGAAAGAGTGGATGATGGTGACGGCGTCGACCTATCGCGATCACATCGTGTTGTGCGGGCTCGGGCATCTCGGCTTTCGCATCCTCAATCAGCTGCTGGCGGCGAAGGAGCCGGTGGTCGCGCTCGAGAAGGACGTCAATGCGCGCTTTCTCGGCGACGCCAAGGCGACCGGCGTGCCGGTGCTCGTGCGTGACATGCAGGAGGATCAGGCGCTCATCGACGCCGGCGTGCAGCACGCGCGCACCATCGTCATCGCCACCAACGACGACATGGCGAACCTCGAGGTGGCGCTCGACGCGCGCCGCATGAATCCGAAGATTCGCGTGATCATGCGGCTGTTCGATCAGCGCATGGCCGACAAGTTCAAGGAGGCCGCGCTCATCGACGAGGCCTTCTCGCCGGCGGCGCTGGCGGCGCCGATCGTGGCCGAGATGGCGCTCAAGGCGACGCGCTAGCGACGCGCTAGCGCTCGCGCGTCATGTACGTGGCCTGGCCGTCGGGGACCGCGAAGCCGCAAGCGCGATAGAAGGCGACGGCGTCGTCGTTGTCGGCGAGCACCCAGACTTCGTCGACGGCGTGCGCGCGCATCCAGGCGCTCATCGCATCCATGAGCGCGCGGCCGATGCCGCGACGGCGCGCGGCGGCGCGCACGCCGATCTCGTAGAGCAGGAGCTCGGGCGGCGCGGCGCGGCGGCGTATCAGCTGACACGAGAGGAAGCCGAGCACGGCGCCGCCGCCGTCTTCGGCGATCCACACGAGCACGTGATCGTCGGCGAGGAACGCGCGCGCATCGTCGCCGGCGAGCGGCTGGCGCGCGCCGCCGCGGCCGTCGACGTCGAAGTCGGCGTCGTCGCGCGCGAGCAGCGCGAGGATGGCTTCGTCGCCGCCCGCGAGCCTGCGAATCGCAAGGGCATCGACCATCCCATCTCGTGTATCATCCCGCCGCGTAAAGGAGGAGCCATGTCGAAGATCACGCCGTTTCTCTGGTTCGACACGCAAGCCGAAGAGGCCGCCAACTATTACGTGGCGCTCTTTCGCAACTCCAAGATCCGCCAGGTCACGCGTTATCCGACCGGCTCGCCGCGTCCCGAAGGCAGCGTCATGACCGTCGCCTTCAGCATCGAGGGCCAGGAGTTCGTCGCGCTCAACGGCGATCGGCCGTTCGAGCTCACGCCGGCGATCTCGTTCTTCGTCCATTGCGAGACGCAAGCGGACATCGACCGCTATTGGGATCGCATCCTCGCCGACGGCGGCAAGGAGATGGCGTGCGGCTGGATCACCGACAAGTTCGGCATCGCCTGGCAGATCGTGCCGGCCGACATCATGCAGATCATTGGCAATCCCGATCGCGCCAAGGCGGCGCGCGCGATGGCGGCCATGATGACGATGATCAAGCTCGACGCCGACAAGCTGCGGAACGCCTGATGCTGACGCGAAGAGGGTTCGTCGTTGGCGGCGCCGGGGCCGTCGTCGCTGCATCGCTGCCGTGGCGCGCGCGCGCGCAAGTCGCCGGCGCGCCGCCGAGCGAGGACATCAATTCGCTCGTCGCCGCCGGGCTCGACGCGGCCAAGTCGGCCGGCGCTTCGTGGGCCGACGTGCGCTTCGAGCGGCTGCGCACCCAGATGCTGCGCTCGGAGGACGAGCACATCGTGCACTCGGGCGACTCCGACAGCTGGGGCGTGGGCGTGCGCGCCATCGTCGACGGCGTGTGGGGATTCGCCGCGTCGTGGCACACCGATCGCGACGCGGTCGTGAAGTGCGCGCGCGACGCCGTCGCCATCGCCAAGGCGAACCAGCGCGTCGCCGGCCGCAAGGTGACGCTGGCGCCGACGCCGAAGGCGGCCGGAAAGTGGAGCTCGCCGTTCGAGATCGATCCGTTCGGCGTGCCGCTCGGCGAACGCGTCGACGCGCTGCTCGCCGCCGCGCACGCGGCGCTGGCGCTGAAGTCGACCAGGCTCAAGGTGCAGGGATCGCTGACCTGGGTCAGCCAGGAAAAGACGATCGGCAACAGCGAAGGCTCCTACTTCGAGCAGCGCTTTCTGCGCGGGCAGCCGTTCCTCAACGTCACCGCCATCGACGTCAAGAGCGGACAGTTCGAGTCGAGCAACACCGACAGCATCATCCCCGCACAGCAGATCGGCTTCGAGGCGCTCAAGGGCACGCGCTTCGCCGACGCGGCCACGCACGCGACCGAGCTGGCGCAGAAGCGCCTCGACGCCACGCCGGTCGAGCCGGACAAGTACGATCTCGTGATCGCGCCGTCGAACTTGTGGCTCACGATCCACGAATCGATCGGCCATCCGACCGAGCTCGATCGCATGCTCGGCTACGAAGCCAACTTCGCCGGCACGTCGTTCGCGAAGCTCGCCGACCTCGGCAAGCTCAAGTACGGCTCGCCTCTCGTCAACGTCGTCGCCGATCGCACGCAGAAGCACGCGCTCGGCACCGTCGGCTGGGACGACGACGGGCAGCCGGGCGACAAGTGGGACCTCATCAAGAAGGGCGTGTTCCTGGGCGTGCAGACGACGCGCGAGCAGGCGGCGTGGATCCACGACAAACACGGGCACGCCGGCGATTACGCCGAATCGTGGTCGGCGGTGCCGTTCCAGCGCATGCCCAACGTGTCGCTGCAGCCGGGAACCAAGAAGCGCACGCCCGCGGAGATCATCGCCGACACCAAGCGCGGCATCTACGTCGAAGGGCGCGGCAGCTGGTCGATCGATCATCAGCGCTACAACTTCCAGTTCGGCGGGCAGCAGTTCACGCTCATCGAGAACGGCAAGCTGACGAAGCCGCTGCGTTACGTCGCCTATCAGTCGAACAGCGTCGACTTCTGGCGCTCGCTCGACGCGCTCGCCGACGCGCGCGACTACTTCGTCGGCGGCGCGCTCAACGACGGCAAGGGCGAGCCGGTGCAGTCGAACCCGGTGTCGCATGGCTGCGTGACCTCGCGCTTTCGCGACGTCCGCGTGATCAACGTGAGGAAATCGTGATGGAGCGGCCACTCGACGAGGAGCTCGCGCGCGCGGCGGTCAAGGCGGCGTTCGAGGCGGTGAACGCCGACGACGTGCGCGTCAACATCGACGCTTCCGAGCGCGCGTTTCTGCGTTACGCGGTCAACCAGGTCACGACGTCGGGGCAAGTGACCGACGCGGAAACCTCGGTGACGTGCGCGCTCGGCGCCAAGCACGCGACCGTGACCATCCACGGCGTGCGGCCGGCCGACGCCGCGTCGGCGGCCAAGCGCGCGCTCGAGCTGGCGCGGGTCGCGCCCGACGATCCGGAGTACGTGCCGTCGCCGGGCGCGGCGACGATGAAGCCGGTGACAGCGGCGTGGTCGAACGCGCCGGTCACGGCCGACGATCGCGCGGCGCTGGTCGCCGACGCCATCGCCGAGGCCAAGAAGCACGAGCTCATCGGCTACGGCTTCGTGCAGCACGAGCGCACCAGCGAAGTCACGGCGACGCGGCGCGGATTCTTCGGCATCCATCACGGCACCGGCTGCGA
Source organism: Polyangia bacterium (assembly GCA_036494045.1). Taxonomy (GTDB): domain Bacteria; phylum Myxococcota_A; class Polyangia; order Palsa-1104; family Palsa-1104; genus JAQBQH01. The sequence continues at coordinate 4,861 of DASXOU010000342.1, forward strand.
CGCGACCACGACGGCGCGCACGCCGAGCGGCGACGGCAGCGGCTGGGCCTGCGCCGGCGCCATCGCCTTCAAGGACGTCGATCTCGCCGCCGCCGCGCGCGTCGCCTGCGACAAGGCGCTGCGCTCGCGCAAGCCGCAGCCGCTCGACCCCGGCGTGTATCCGGTCGTGCTCGAGCCGGCCGCGGTCGCCGGCCTGTGGAACATGAACATGCTCGACGCGCGCACCGCCGACGAAGGGCGCAGCCCGTTCTCCAAGCCGGGCGGCGGCTCGCGCATCGGCGAGAAGCTGTTCGGATCGCTGACGATGCGATCGGATCCGTGGGCGGCGCTGGTGCCATCGGCGCCGTTCGACGCCGAAGGCATGCCGCGCCCGCCGGTGACCTGGGTCGAAGGCGGCACGCTGCGCAAGCTGCGCAACTCGCGCTACTGGGCCAAGAAGATGAACCGCGCCGCCGACGCGCGCTACTGGACGTCACTGCCGACGGGACCGCGCGCCGACTCGCTCGACGCGCTCATCGCCGGCCTCGAGCACGGCCTGGTCGTCACCAGGCTGTGGTACATCCGCGCCGTCGAGCCGCAGACGGCGACCGTGACCGGACTGACCCGCGACGGCGTGTTCCTCGTCGACAAAGGCAAGATCGTCGGTCCCGTGAACAACTTCCGCTTCAACCAGTCGATCATCGGCATGTTCGCCAACGCCGAGGCCTACGGCGCGCCGGTGCGTGTCACCGACGAAGGCGGCGATCCGATCGCCGCGCCCGCCGTGCGCTGCAAGGCCTTCCGCATGTCGTCGAAGTCCGACGCTGTCTAGTCGTTAGACTTCCACGATCACGCGCAGCGGATCGCCGGCGACGTCGAGGACGTCGACGTGCGTGCGCGCGCCGCCGTGCCGCGCGAAGTGCAAGGAAACGCGCGAGCGTCCGACGCGCAGATTCACGAGATCGATCCGATCGAGGAACGCCGGCAGATGCGGATCGCGGATCGTGAGCGTGCGCGCCGCCGCGTCGGGCTGAAGGCCGAGGCACGCCTGCAGGAGCATGAAGAACGCGCCCGACGCCCACGCCTGCGGCGAGCACGACACCGGGTAGTGCACGAGAAAATCGCCTTCGCCGCGCCCCAGCCCGCAGAACAGCTCGGGCAGCCGACCGCGGCGAAAGTGGCGCGCGGCCTCGTAGAGCCCTTCGAGCACGCGCAGCGCCGCGTCGGTGCGATCGTGGCGGGCCGCGCCGAGCGCGAACAGCGCGTTGTCGTGCGGCCACACCGATCCGTTGTGATACGAGAGCGGGTTGTACACCGCCTGGCCGCGCGCCAGCGTGCGCACGCCCCAGCCCGTGAACATGCCCTCGGACAGGAGGACGTCGACCAGCCGCG
>DASXOU010000343.1:0-3509 GCA_036494045.1 Polyangia bacterium
TCTCGCCACCGACGAGCGGTGGCAGATACGCGGCGAGGACGATCAGAGCGGCGAGCACCAGACCTTCGGCTTGTGCCGCGTCGTCACCGCCTCGACCGCGGCCGCCACCGCCAGCGCGCGCAGATCCTCGCCGTGCGGCGCGATGATCTGCATCCCCACCGGCATCCCCGCCGCGTCGTAGCCGCACGGCACCGACACCGCCGGCATGCCCGACAGGTTCTGCGCGAACGTGAACGTGACCGCGCGGTTGATCTTCTCCTCGTCGAGCTCGCCGCCGGCCGCGTCGTCGGGGATGGGCGGCGCCGTCGTCGCCGTCGTCGGCGTGATCAGCACATCCACGTTCTCCCACGCCCACTCGAAGTCGCGCACCACCAGCGTGCGCGCGCGCTGCGCCTTGACGAAGGCGACCGCGCTCATCCCGCGCGCCATCTCGAAGGCGATGCGCACCGCCGGCGACAGCGGCTCGCCGCGCTCGATGGCCGCGTCCATCGCCGCTGCGCCCTCGACGGTGAACGTGGCCGTGCCCACCGGCAGCGACAGCTCGATGTGCGGCAGATCGACGTCGACGATCTGTCCGCCCACGATCTTCTCCGCCGCCGCGCGAACGATCGCCGCCACCTCGCCGTCGGCCCACTTCCACCAGCGCTCGCAGATGCCGATGCGCAGCGGCCGCGGCAAATCGGGCAGCGTCAGCCGCTCGTCGGTCATGACGCCGAACGCGAGCAGCGTATCCTCGACCGACGCGCCCAGCGGCCCCGAATGCTCGAGCGACCAGCACAAGATCGGCACGCCCTCCATCGGCACGCGTCCGAAGGTGCCCTTGATCCCGACGACGCCGTTGTGTGCGGCCGGAATGCGCACCGAGCCGCCGCCGTCATTGCCGAGCGCGATCGGCACAAGGCCCATACCCACGCTCGCGCCCGAGCCCGTCGACGAGCCGCCGGTGTCGCGCCCGGGATCGTACGGATTGCGCGCGATCCCGTGCCAGGCGTTGATCCCCGACGGCGCCACGCCCAGCTCCGACATGTTGGTCTTGCCGAAGATGACCGCGCCGGCCGCGCGCAGCCGCGCCACCGTGACGGCGTCATGCGTCGCCGGCGTCTTGCCGAGGAACGCCGTGCCGCAGGTCGTCCCATAGCCGGCGACGTCGTATTCGTCCTTGACGGCGATGGGCACGCCGTCGAGTGACGATCGCGGCGCGCCGCGCGCCCAGCGCATCGCCGAGGCTTCGGCCTGCCGGCGCACGTCGGCCTCGTCGAGCGCGATGAAGGTGCGCATCGGCGGATCCATGCGGTCGAGCGTGCGCGCGGCGGTGAGCGCTCGCTCGGCCACCTGCAGCGGGTCGGCGGTCCGCTTGCGATAGGCGGCCTCGTAATCGGCCACCGTCGGGAACCGAAAGCTCACGGCCGGTGTTTCCGTTTGTAGTGCTCGGGCATGTACAATGGTGGAGGCTCGCCCTCGGCGGCAAAGTCGATCTCACGCAGCTTCCGGTCGACGACGAGGCGCGACAAGAGGCGCGGCATCGGACCCCGCAGGATGCCCTCCGCGATCCGCAATCCGATACCAGTGAGCCGCGGCGTCGAAGATTTCATGTCGGGCATCACACTAAGCCCGAAACTAGTCGGAATAAAGGGCTGGCACTTTGGGTTGAGTCGTTGAAACTTTCCGCCACCGACGGACACTAGAGGAGAACGTGTTAACAGTGGTGACAGAAGACCCTACCGCCGCCACGCCGATCCTCGAGCTCCGCGGCATCTCGAAGACCTACCACATGGGGGAAATCGAGGTGAAGGCGCTGCGCGACGTGGACTTCGTCGTCCGCGCCGGCGAGATGGTGGCGATCATGGGCGCCTCGGGGTCGGGCAAGTCGACCATGCTCAACCTCATCGGCACGCTCGATCGGCCGACCGAGGGCGAGTATCTCCTCGACGGTGAGCCGGTGCAGAACCTCGACGAGTACGAGCTCGCCGAGCGGCGCAATCGCAAGATCGGCTTCGTCTTCCAGTCGTTCAACCTGCTCCCGCGCGACAACGCGCTCGAGAACGTCGAGCTGCCCATGGTCTACGCCGGCGAGCGCCGCGCGACGCGCCGCAAGAAGGCCGTCCGCGCGCTCGAGCGCGTCGGCCTCGGCGATCGCATGGACCACCTGCCCAACCAGCTCTCGGGCGGGCAGCAGCAGCGCGTCTCGATCGCGCGCGCCATCGTCAACGAGCCGCTGCTCCTGCTCGCCGACGAGCCGACCGGCGCTCTCGACTCGACGACCACCAAGCAGGTCATGGAGCTCTTCGTCGAGCTGCACCGCCAGGGCATGACCGTGGTGCTGGTGACACATGACCCCAACATCGCTGCCTACGCCGAGCGCGTGGTCAGCTTCTCCGACGGTGTCATCGTCAGCGACGAAACCAGGACCAAGGATGGCCATGCGAGCGAGCGCTCTACTCACGCTACTTCTGATCGCTAGCGGCGGCGTCGCGCACGCCGATACGCGCAAGCTGTCGCTGCAAGAGGCAGTGGCGCTGGCGCTGCGCACCGATCCGGTCGTCAACGAGGCGCTCCTGACCAAGGATCGCTCGCGGCTGGCCGTGTTTCGCGCGCAGCTCGATCGCTTCCAGCTCAAGGCCGACGGGTCGATCAACGAGATCTGGAACAAGAGCAGCATCGGCCTGCCGGCGCAATACAACTGCACGATCTCGGCGGCGGGGCAGAGCTTCGTCGAGACCGTGGCGTCGCCCAGCGATTGCACGGCGGCGTCGGTCGGGATCCCCGGCGCGATGGCGACGCCGGGCGGCCGCGCGGCGGACTCGTTGTGGCAGGGCCTGTCGACCTTGACGCTCCAGGGCAACTACTTCCTGTTCTCCGGCTTCCGCGTCGAGGCCAACGTCAAGCGCGCCAAGCTCAACGAAGAGGCGTCGATCGTCCAGATCAAGCAGCAGCGCAAGGACACCGCGCTGGCGGTGGCGCGCGCGTATTGGCGCGTGCGCAGCCTCCTCATCCAGCGCGACGTGCAGCGGCAGGCGCTGCAGCGGATGATCGACGCCGAGGCGATCGCCGCCGGAAGGCTGCGCGCGGGGCTGGCGCCGCCGATCGACAAGAACCGCGCCACGCAGCGCAAGCTGGCGCAGATGGCGACGCTCGAGGATCTCGACGGTCAGGCGCGCGCGGCCTCGGCGCAGCTCGCGGTCGCGCTCGGGCTCAAGGACGACCTCGAGCTCGTCGACGAGGTGGTGGTCCCCGATCAGCCGCCGGCCTCGCCCGCCGATTTCTTGCAAGAGGCGCTCGGCCGCCGCCCCGAGGTCAAGAACGCGAAGCTGCAGCTCGAGGTGCAGCACCAGAACGTGGTGATGGCGCGCTCGAACTTCTATCCGCAGCTCACCCTCATCGGCAACTTCCAGTACGGCAACAACGTGTTCAACATCGCGTCGAACACGCGCATCTCGCCGGTGACGGCGAACCCGTTCACCGGCTTGTCGGGCGCGTTCTACGGCGGTGCCAGCCTGACGATGAACTTC
>DASXOU010000344.1:0-16218 GCA_036494045.1 Polyangia bacterium
GCGGCGCGGGCGGCAGCGGCGGCGCCGGCGGCGCGAGCCCGAGCGGCTGCGGATGTGCCATCGGTGGCGCCGAGCCGCGCACGCCGAATCGCTTGCCGGCGCTCGTCGGCCTGCTCTTCGGCCTCGCGCTCGTGCGCACGCGGCGCCGGCGCAGCTAGATCAGTACGTCAGCTCATCAGGTCGTAGCGCGCGCAAACATTGCCGGGATTTCCGGGCGCCTTTTTCTTGATCGACGGAGTCAGACTCGTACGATGCACGCGTTGTGACGCTCCGATGAAGCGGCCATGGAGGAGGCTGTGGAGCGACGCGGAAAACAAAACCGTCAGGGGGAAAAGGAGACCGTCGCATGGAAGAGATCCCCGCCGTTGCGCAGTCCACGCCGCTCGATCAGATCCGCTCACTGTTGCAACGAGCCGATGATTCGCTCTCGCGACAGGCGCAAATGAATCGTACGCCCAAGCAGCGTGACGATGACTTCGACGATGCATTGCGTGCGCACCGGCAGGCGGTCGCGATTCTCGATTCGCTGCGGTCGCAGCCGCTCGTCGACGACGAGCTCGTCGCAGCCATCGCGCCGCTCCAGGTCGAGGTGGCGGACCTGGAGATCCTGATCTCGGAGATTCGATTCGACGAGTGCGAGCGCACCGAAAGGCTGCCGCGGCTTCGTCACGTCGGCGGCTGAGTCCTCTTCGCGGTGTGCATCGCGAATCCAAAACCTGTCTGACGTAGAAGAACTTTTTGCACTCGTGGGTACAGCCGACACCCGATCCGGCGGGCGCAACTTCGCACCAAGCGCGGCGATTTGACTTCGGCGCGCTCGCGCTGGCACTGGCATGGATATTCCAATACGAGGGCGCTGGACACCCATGCTGATCCTCGTCGAGAACCGCCGGTCAGCGCAGCCGCTCGCGCCGGCGAAGCGGCCGAACAGCTGGTCCCGCGTGTTCGGCTGGCTGTTCCGAGGTATGGCAGGGAGCAGCTTCGCTCGCTCCCGTTGATGGTGTGACAATGGCGGTTGCGGACATCAGCTGTTCGAATTGCAAGCGCGGGACGCTGCTGCTGGTTGGTCAGGCGGGACGGAGGGTGCAGGTCGACGGCGCGAGCGTCGAGGTGCCGCGCGGCTTCATGATTCCGACGTGCGATCACTGCGGCGCCGAGCGGCTCGACGAGGACTTCGAGCGCTCGCTGGTCGCGGCGGTCGACAACGCGCGCGTGGCGGCGCTGCGATCGGCGCGCACGGAGAAGATGGGGATCATCGCGCCGACACCGACATCGTTCGTGGTCGGCGAGCTCGTCGCCGACACGTACGAGATCCTCCGGGTCATCGGCGTCGGCGGCATGGGCAAGGTCTACGAGGCGCACGACCGCGCGCTCAACCGGCACGTCGCGCTCAAGGTGGCGCAGTCGCCCAATCCGGAGCACACGCTGCGCAAGGAGGCGCAGGCGCTGGCCGCGGTCCGCCACTCGTCGATGGTGGCCGTTCACGCCATCGGCAAGCATCGCGGCATCGAGTTCCTGGTCATGGAGCTCATTCGCGGAACGACGCTGCACGAGCACATTCAGCGGCACATCGGCGCGGGACGGCAATTCACGATCGCCGAAGTCGTCGATACGCTGATCGGCATCGCCGACGGGCTCGCAGCGGTTCACGCGTCGGGGATCTCGCATCGCGACGTCAAGCCGGCGAACATCATGCTCGCGCCCGGCAATCGCACGGTGCTGATGGACTTCGGGCTGTTCACGCCGGAGTTCGAGCATCTCGACACGGTCGCCGGCTCGCCCGAATACATGGCGCCCGAGATCTATGCCGCCGCCGTCGATCCTGGCGCCGGACATCTCGTCGATCTCTATGCGCTCGGCGTGATCGCGCACGAGATGCTGGCCGGACGTCCGCCCTATCGCGGCGCCAACGCCATCGAGACGCTCGGCATGCACGGGCACGCGCCGATCCCCGACATCATGCGGGTGCGGGGCGACGTTCCGGTCGAGCTGGTGGCGCTCGTCGTCGAGCTGCTCGCCAAAGCGCCGGGCGATCGCCCGCAAGGGATCGACGAGGTGCTCGGTCGGCTGCGAGCGACGCGCGTGCGTCTCGAGCGCGCGGGCGTGCGCGACAAGTTCACCGTGCTCATCGTCGACGACGACGGCGACTTCGCCGAGACCATGCGCATGCTCGTGCGCGCAGCCGTGCCCGATGCTGCCGTCGAGGTCGCCCGCGACGGCGAAGCGGCGTTGGAGGCGCTGAAGAAGCGGGCGCCCACGGTCATGCTGCTCGATCTGAAGATGCCGCGCATGAACGGCGTCGAGCTGTGCATGGCGCTACGCGGCGCCGGGCTCGCCGCCGAATGCGAGATCATCTCGGTCAACGGCGCCATGACGCCGAAGGATCGCGAGCTGCTGCTACACCTCGGCGTGCGCCAGAGCTTGACCAAGACGCCGGCGATCTCGCGCACGATCGTGGACCTCATGAAGAGCTCGCGCCGACGCTGGATCACGGCAGTGGCGGGCTGAAGTCGACGCTGTGCGCGCCTGCGGCGAATTGACACAGCGAGCGGAACGTCGGAAAATTGGCCAGTGCGATGGCTATTGCTCTGTGTCGTCTTCCTGGCGCCAGCCTGTGACGACGATTCGGCGGCGACCGCGCCCGACATGACGGTGTGCTCCGGCGACTGCGTGACCGCGCGTTGCGCCGATCAGATGCGCGACGGCGACGAGAGCGACGTCGACTGCGGCGGCGCCTGCGCGGCCTGCGCCATCGGCAAGCTGTGCGTCGTGGCCACCGATTGCGTCACCGGCTTCTGCTCGGCGGGCACCTGCGCCGCCCGGCCGCCGGGCGCGACCTGCAGCGACAACACGCAGTGCGGCTCCGGCATCTGCGGCGCCAACGGCACCGGCAACTGTTGCGCCGCCGCCTGCACCGCCGGCAGCGGCACCTGCGCGTGGAACGGCTGCGACGGCACCGGCGCCTGCACCTACCCGAGCACGATGATCGCCTGCGCGCCGGAGACATGCGTCGACTCGACGCTGACGCGGCACTACTGCGACGGGTTCGGCGGCTGCGCCACCGATACGATCACCTGCCCGAACCTGCTCGCCTGCGCCTCGGCGACCAGCTGCAGCCCCTCGTGCGCCGACGACAGCGACTGCATCCCCGGCTACTACTGCTCGGCCGGCTGTCACGCCAAGGGCGGCATCGGCGCCAGCTGCGGCTTCGGCAGTCAGTGCCTGAGCGGCAACTGCGTCGACGGCTTCTGCTGCATGACCGCGTGCAACGGCGCCTGCCAGGCGTGCGCGGCGTCGCTCACCGGCGGCACCGACGGCGTCTGCAGCGGCGTGCTCGACGGCCACATGGATCCGCGCATGGTCTGCGGCGACTCCACCAGCATCTGCGAGGCCGGCGCCTGCTCGGGCGCGCCCAGCATGCCCGCCGCCGTCATGTCCGCGAGCGGGCCGTCGTCGGCGACGATCAGCTGGACCGTTCCGGCGGCCAACGGCGCGTCCATCGACAGCTATGTCATCAGCGGCGCCGGCGCGCCCATCAGCGTGCCGGCGGCGGGCGCGTGCAGCGGCTCGACGGTGGGCAGCCCGTGCAACTACACGGTCACGCCGCTCACCAACTGCACCACCTACAACCTCGTCATCGTCGCGCACAACGCCAACGGCAATTCGGCGCCGGCGAGCGCGCCCGCGGTGGTCCCGGCGCAACCGGCCGACACGCCGAGCGCGCCGACGGTGACGGTGCCGGCCAATCCGGGCGCGAGCTTGACCGTCGGCTGGTCGGCGCCCGGCGATCACGGCTGCGCCATCGATCAATACGACGTGTACATCACCGGCGCCACCAACGGCGGCGACCACGTCGTCGGCGTGGTGCTGTCGACGACGCTGGGCGGGCTCACCACCTGCAATTATCCGAGCGGCACGTGCGGCCTCGCGTACACCTTCAACGTGCGCGCGCACAACGCCGGCGGCTGGAGCAACTACTCGGTGCCGTCGAGCGGGAACCCCAAGGTGTCGTACGCGAGCGACAACGTCGCCGGCATCTGGGGCGTCGACACCTGCACCTCCTGCCACACGAGCGCGCAACCGCCCAACCTGGCCGACGCGAGCGCAGCGTACGCCAGCTCCAGCGCCGAGGGCGCGCTCATCTACTTGTGCCCCGAGAACGCGGCGCCGGCGTCGTGCCCGAGCCATCCCGTGCTCATGACGGCGGGCGACGCCGACGACAAGACGTTGCGCCAATGGGTCAGCGACGGCGAGCCGCAGTAACCGCCTTCCCCGCGGCGTCTGATACGATGTCGGCATGACGATCCGACTTCCCTCGGGCATCGACATCGATCATTTCGCCGCGCTCGGCGCCGGCTTCATGTCGGCCAAGATGTTGTGCGTGGCAAGCGAGCTGGGGCTGTTCCAGAAGCTGGCGGCGGGCCCGCTCACGCTCGACGAGCTGGAAGCGGCGACGAAGCTGCCGCGCCGCGGGCTGCGCGTCCTCGTCAACGGCATGGTCGCGCTCGACGCGCTCACGCTCGACGGCGGCAAGTACGGCAACAGCGAAGCCGCGCAGGCGTGGCTCTCCGGCACCGGCGAGAACGACATGCGCGCGGGCCTCAAGCTCTACGACAAGATCGTCTATCCCATGTGGATGCAGCTCGAGAGCGTGGTGCGCTCGGGACAGCCGGCCAAGCATCCGCAGCCGAGCGAAGAGTTCGCCAAGATCTTCTCCGAAGGCGTCGAGGCGTGGACGCGCGGCGGCGCCATCGCGCTCAGCGAGCGCTACGATTTTTCGCGGCACCAAAAGATCCTCGACATCGCCGGCGGCACCGGCTCGTACCTCGTGCCGATGCTGACGAAGTACGAGGGGCTGCGCGCGACGCTGTTCGATCTGCCGCCGTCGATCGCGGTGGCCAAGCGGCGGCTCGCCGGCGAGAAGGTACAGGGGCGCATCGAGCTCGTCGAGGGCGACGCCTTCTTCGATCCGCTGCCGGCGGGCCACGACGCGGCGCTCATCGCCGGCTTCGTGCACCTCTTCGATCCCGACAAGATCCTGGTCGTGCTCGGGCGCGCGCGGCAGGCGATGCAGCCGGGCGCACGGCTCTACGTCGTCGATCAGTGGATGGACCCGACGCATTCGAAGCCGACCTTCGCGGCGATGCTGGCGGGCACGTATCTCATGCTATCGGGCTCGGGCGGGACCTACTCGGTTGCCGAAGCGCGCGGCTGGCTCGATGAGACCGGTTGGCGCTTCGTCGAGCATCAGCCGCTGGCCGGCGTCACCAGCGTCGTGGTCGCGGAGGCGGTGTGACCGCGCGCGAGCTCTTCGAGAGTGTGTGCGCGCGCTCGGGCCTGGCGGCGATGATCGGCCCGGGCACGGTGCAGCGCGCGCTCAGCTCCGTCGGCGTGGCCTCGCCCGACGCGGCGCTGCCGGACGATTACCGGCGCGCGCTGCCGCAGCTCAAGCAGCGCATGGCGTTCTACCTGCCGCCCGACGAGCTGGCGCGGCGCGCGCGCGACATCGAAGCGGTGCTCGCCGACGCCGACGGCTGATCGTGCGCGACCCGTGATCGTGTAACATGGCGCGATGCGCGCGCGGCTGCAGACGCTCGTCGACAAGCTCTTCGATCCCTCGGTGGCCGGTCACGAGCTGCGGCGCGCGGCGTTCGACCGCGTGGTGGCGCTGACCGAAGGCGTACGCGCCGACGCCGCCAATCTCGAACGACTGCCGGCGGCGCTCGCGGCCTGGGTCGAGCGCGTCGCGCGCGGCGCCTGGGAGATCGGCGACGAAGACGTTGCCCGGCTGCGCGCCGCCGGCATCGACGAGGACACGATCTTCGAGACCACCGTCGCCGCCGCGGTCGGCGCCGGCATCGCGCGCTATCGGATCGCGGCGCGCGCCATCGAGGCGGCCGCGGCGACGGCGACGGCGACGGCCAAGGGCGGCTGATGCGCCTTTCGATCCTCCATCACGGCCATCGTCCGCTGCAGAAGCTGCAGATGCGCCTCATCCGCGCGCTCGTCGGCCACGTGCCGGGGCCGATCGCGACCATGTCCTATCGGCGGCAGCTCTTCGGCCGCTGGATGTCCGACTGCTTCGTCGAGTCGATGCAGCAGACGAAACATTGGACGCGCGGCGAGACCGAGCTGTTCGCCGCCTACGTCTCCGATCAAAATCGCTGTCGATATTGAACGACCGATCACACCGCGGTCGCGGTGGCCTGGTACAAGGACGCGGCGCTGGTGCGCGCGGCGCTCGCCGATCCCGATGGCGCGCCCATCCCCGAGCGCGTGCGCGCGATGCTGCGCTTTCTACGCAAGCTCACGCTCGAGCCCACGCGCGTCGGCGCCGACGACGTGCGCGCGCTCCACGCTTGCGGGCTGGCCGACGCCGCCATCGAAGAGGCGGTCTACGTAGCCAGCTGCTTCAACGTGATCGATCGCCTCGCCGACGCATTCGACTTTCGCGTCAACGACGAGAAGGGCCAGCGCTGGGTCGCGCGTATTTTGCTCAACGTCGGCTACGGCGCCGGCTCGATACCCGGCTGAACAAAAGCGCCCGTCGCGCGTTCGTAATACTGGGCGTGCCGCAATATGGTTGGTGCGGCAATTTGTCGCTGGACGCTCCGCGCACGAACGACTATTGATACGGCTCCGCTGTCGCGCCGCTCCTCGCGGGTGGCGTCGGTGACGGGCGGGCGAGGAGCGGGCGACGATGCGGACGAGCGAGGCGGTGGGCGGAGGCGGCGCCGGTTCCATGGTGATCGTCGAGTTGATCGAAGAGCTGAACGACGCCGCGGGCGAGGCGTCGACGCAGGGATTCCCGCTGATGGCGCGGCGGCTCGACGAGTGCGGCTGCGCGTTCGCCAGCGAGCTCACCGACGATGGCGGCAACGAGCGCGCGATCGTCGAGCGTGCCCGCCACTGCCTGGACGCGTGGCACGCGATGCGCGAGTGGTAGCGCGGCCGCCCGCTCGCGGAACGAGGAGACGAAGTGGAACGCCTTCTGCTCCGATTCGCGGCGGAGGTATCCAATGGCAAACCTGATTCGTAGACGATCGCAGAACGAGATCACCCCGTCGATGGCGCGAGATCCGTTGCAGCTCGTACGTGACCTGCTTCGCTTCGATCCGTTCTCGGCGATGATGGCGATCCCGGGCGCGAGCGAAGCGCAAGAGATGATGTTCGTCCCCGACTTCGAAGTGCGCGAGACGCCCGACGCATATGTCTTCAAGGCCGATCTTCCCGGCGTCAAACAGGAAGACCTCGACATCACCGTCGCCGACAACCGTCTCGTCGTCAGCGGCAAGCGCGAGGCCGAGACGCGCAACGAAGGGGACCGCGTGTACGCGTACGAGCGCGCCTACGGCAGCTTCACGCGCGCGTTTACGCTGCCCGAAGGCGTCGACGCCGAGAACGTGCGCGCCGAGCTCACGGACGGCGTGCTCAGCTTGACCGTCGCCAAGCGGCCCGAGAAGCAGCCGAAGAAGGTCGAGCTCAGAAGCGGCGGCAAGGAGCAGCAGCAAGCGAAGGCCAAGGCCTAGTCCGAGCCGCCGAACTGCGCGCCCGAGGTGGTATCGTAGCGGGATGCAAAAGCGCATCGTGACCCTGGAGTACGAGATCCGCATCGCCGGAGGCGAGCTGCTCGAGTCGTCGGACAAACGCGGCCCGTTGCGCTTCGTCTCCGGCTCGGGGCAGCTCTTGCCGGCGCTCGAGGAGCGCATCGACAAGCTCGGGCTCGACCAGGAAGAGTCGGGCGTGCTCAAGGCGTCGGAGGCGTTCGGCGACCTGTCGAAGCTGCCGGTGCGCGCGATTCCGCGCAGCGAATTTCCCGCCAGCGAGAAGCTCGACGTCGGGCGCATCTTCGAGGCGGGCACGGCCACCGGCGAGAAGGTCCGCCTCATGGTCGTCGAGTCCGACGCGACGACGGTCTCGGTGCGCTACCTGCACGCGCTCCACGAAAAGGACATCGCCTATCGCGTCAAGGTGCTCTCCGTCGAGGATGCCAACCGCCCGCCGGCGCTGCCAGCGTCCGCGCTCGACCTCGAAGTCATCGACGAATAGCGCGGCGCGCGCTCAGCGCAGCCAGCCGGCCAGCACGGCGGCGTCGGCGTCGAAGCCGGCGCGCACTTCCTTGACCAGGAGGCGCTCGGCGATGGCGCCGACGATGGGCACCCGCACCACGACCTCGCCGTCGACGCGGCGGACGACGCCGCCCGGCTCGGCGCGCAGCGTGAACGCGCCGTGCGAGTCGAAGCGATCGCGCCAGCGCGCGGGAAGATTGGGCGTGATGCGATAGTCGATGCGGTGCGCCGCGCGATCGAACACCGACTCCTCGATCCACACCAGCATCTCGGGCGTGATGATTCCGCGTCCGAACGCGGGCACGCGGCCGCTTGCATGGGCGCGCGGCGTGTAGCGCACGCGGCGGTGCAAGCGGCCGTCGGCTTCGTCGCTGGCGAGGAGCTCGATGCGCTCGATGCCGGGCAGCGCCGGCGCCAGTCGATCGTAGAGCCGGGGATCGGCGATCAGCGCCTCCAGCCGCTCGATCGTGCCCGGCAGCTTGTGCTCGACGACGAAGCGCATGCTCAGGCCTGCGGTGGGCGCGGCGCGTCGTTGGCGCGCACGCGGGTCAGCGCCAGCCAGATCATGAGCTCCCAGGCGCCGAAGACGCCGAGGAGCAGCGTGCCGACGACGGCGACGGCGAGGCCGCCGAACGCGGCCGTGCGCGCGGCGATGAAGCCGGCGCCGATCGCGATGAGCGCGGCGTACAAGATGGCAGGCAGGACGACGCCCATGAGCCAATCGGAGAGCTCGATGTCGTTATAGCGCGCGTGGGCTGCGCGCATGTGCCGGACGACGCGAACGAGCGCGAGCGCGCGCAACACGGTCACGATCACGAGCGCGCCGCCGAGGAGCGCCGGCGTCATCGTCGGCACGAGCATGAGGCACGCGCCCAAGAGCACCGTCACGAAGTGGCCGAACGGCGGATCGATGAACGCGCGCGCCGACGACGCCGCCTGCGCGGTCATGAGCCCGGCGCCGAAGGTGAGCGCCACGAACATGAGGCCGATCAACGTGGCCGCCGCGGTGCCGAGGAGGAGATAGAAGTTCTGCCAGGGCGCGGCCGCGACGGCAAAGTCGTGGATGGGCGTCATGCGCCGAGGGTAGCGCCTACAGGCCGCAGGCGGCCAGCGCGGCCAGGAGCGCGGGCTCGCGAAACGGCTTGTGCAGGAACCGGTCCCAGCGCGCCGCCTGCGGGATCGACGTTTCGGGCGCCGCCGACATCAAGATCACCGGCAGCGTCGCGTGCGCCGGATCGGCGCGCAGCCGCTGCAAGGTCTGCAGCCCGTCGAGCACCGGCATCATGTAGTCGAGCAGCACCAGCGACGGCGTGCGCCCGGCGATGGCCTCGAGCGCGAGCTCGCCGTTGGCCGCGGTGACCACCTCGTGGCCCTTCCAGCGCAGGACCTCGGCGAGGGTTTCGACGATGGCCGACTCGTCGTCGACGACTAGGATGAGGGCCATCGCCGCTCACCGTCTTCGCTTGCGCCGTGCTTTGGCTCCGCGCTTTTTGGCGACCGCGATCCCGTTGGCGGTCACGTCGAAATGGTGCGGCGTGCGATCGTGCGGCGACGAGCGCGTCTTGGCCACCGAGATGTAGCGGACCAAGCTGCCCTCCTCCTCGACCTGCCGCAAAAAGAGGATGTTGTCGCAGTTGGCCGAGAAGTTGTCGACGGGGACGTAGAGGGCGACGTTGACCATGTCGCGCAGCTCTTCGGTGATCATGCAGGTGACGCCGCGGCGGCGCAGCTCGTTGGTCAGCGCCGAGAAGAAGCCGGGCAGCCGCTCGATGTCGCCGGCGGCGGTCTTGAAGGCGACCATGCCGTCGACGACGACGCGACGCGCGCCGCTTTGGTCGAGCGCGCGCAACAGATCGGCGGCGAGCGCGTCGGGCAGCCGCTCGGTGTCGGGCTGCCACACGATGGTGAGCCGGTGCTCGACGTCGGCGACGGCGAGGCCGAGCTGCTGCGCCATGCGCTCGATCAGCGCCGGCGGCTCGAACAGGCCGAAGTAGAGGCTGGGCTCGCCGCGCGCCACGCCCTCGGCGAGGAACTGCAGGCCGAGCTGCGTCTTGCCCACGCCGGTGGCGCCGACCAGCAGCGTCACCGAGTTGCGGCGCACGCCGCCGTCGATCATTTCGTCGAGCGCGGGGATGCCGAAGGGCACGCGCTCGTCGGAGAGCGCGCTCGGATGTACGTTCGCCAGGAGCGCCTCGGTGCGCGGCCAGGCGATGATGCCGTCGTCGTTGATGGCGTAGGAGTGGAAGCCTTCGAGATGGGCGCTGCCGCGAAACTTGCGCACGCACACTTCGCGCAGCATGCGCATGCCGAGCGGGCGCGCGGCGAATTGGATCACGCCGTCGACCATCGTGTGCTCGGGCTGCACCACCGCGCTCATGTCGGTGCCCGAGCTGGTCAGGAGGATCACGGTGCAGTCGATGAGGTCGACCCAGCTCTTGAGCCCCTGGATGAACTTCTTGTAGGCGATGTCCGACGGCGACATCCGTTCGGCGGTGACGGTGCCGTCGATGACGAGCAGCGTGGCCTTGCGATCGCGCACCGAGTCGCGCAGGAGCTTGAGCGCGCCTTCGAGCCCGCTCTCTTCGAGCGCACCGAAGCCTTCGATGTAGGTGATGGCGTTGCCGACGGCGTGCTCGTCGAAGAACGAGAGCTTGCGGATGTTGGCGAGCATGCGGCCGTGGGTCTCGGCCAGAAGCGTGCAGAAGATCGACTTGCCGCCGGCGCGCGCGTGCGCGAACGCGACCTCGTTGCCGAAGATGGTCTTGCCGGTGCCGGGCGGACCGCTGACGAGGTAGACGCCGCCGTGAAAGAGGCCGCCGTGTAGGATGGCGTCGATCCCGGCGACGCCCGTCGCGAGCCGCTCGCCGCCGTCAGACATGCGCGCGCGGGATGCGAATCGTGAACGCGGCGCCGCGGCCGGGCGCGCTCTCGACGGTGATGCTGCCGTGGATGGGCCTGAGCAGCGCACGCGCCATCCACAAGCCGATGCCGAAGCCGGGCACGCGCGAGGGGGCGCTGGCGCGCTCGAAGCGATCGAAGATGCGCTCCTGATCGGCGGCGGCGATGCCGATGCCCTCGTCGCGCACGGTGAGGGTCGCGTCGTCGTCGCCGCCGGCGAGCGAGACCACGACCGGCTTGCCGGCGCCGTACTTGAGCGCGTTCGACAACACGTTCGAGAGCACGGCATCGAGGCGCATGCGATCCCAATCTCCGACGGTGGGTGGCAGGTCGAGCGTCAGCTTGCAGCCGGCCCACGAAAGCTCGCTCTCGTGCCGCGCGATCACCGCGCGCACCAGCTCCGCCAGGTCGAACCGCTCGCTCGACGACGGCAGCGTGCCGGCGCGCAGCTCGGGCGCGCACAGCCACGACTCCATCAGCTCCCGCAGCCGCTCGAGCGTGCGCTGCTGCATCTCCAGGTGGCTGACGAGCCACTGGCGCGCCAGGTCGTCGGCGCTGCCGCGCACGCGGGTGAGCATGAGGTCGGTCGACATCATTAATGACTGCAGCGGCGTGCGCAGCTCGTGCGCCGCCATCGTGAACAGCTCCATGGTCTGCGCGGTGCGCTCGGACTCGAGCTCGATCAGCCGCGCGAAGAGCTCGTGGCGCTCTTCGGTCAGGCGCGCCACCTCCCGCTCGGGCGCGGTCGAATGAGTCGCGGGCTGGTCACGCTCCATGGCCGAGACGGTAGCGTCGGCCCCGAGTGCTTACAATGGGCTTGACGTAATTTTCGCAGTGCATATTTTACGCTTCATGGCACCGTCCATCGTGCGGCTCGCCCTCGTCGACGACCACGAGCTCTTCCGTTATTCGTTGGGCTCGGTGCTGGATCGCCGTGGCTTCGAGGTCGTGGGCGGCGCGGCCGACGCGCGCTCCAGCTTCGAGGTGATCGACCGGACCCGCCCCGACGTGGTCCTGCTCGACGTCGCCATGCCCGGGCTCGACGGCGTGACGGCGACGCGCGAGATCATCTCGCGTCCGGCGCGCCCCAAGGTGATGATGCTCTCGGCCTACGACGCGCCGCACCTGGTGGCCGCGGCGTTTCAAGCGGGCGCACACGGCTACGCGGTCAAGTCGCTGGCGATCGACGAGCTCGTCGGCGGCATTCGCACCGTCGCCGCCGGCGGGCGCTATCTGGCGCCGGGGCTGACGGCGCTGGCTTCGTCGGACAACGGCCCGCTGTCGCCGTTGTCGGCGCGCGAGCGCGACATCTTTCGGCTGCTCGTCGGCGGTTCCACCAGCACCGAGATCGCCGCCGAGCTGTGCATCAGCATCAAGACGGTCGAGACCCACCGGCAGCGCATCTTCCGCAAGCTGAACGTGCACTCGGCGCTGCAGTTGGTGCGCTTCGCCGTGCTGAACGATCTTCTCATCGATCGCGCGATCGCCGACGACCTCCACCGACGCTGACCTATCTTAACGGTGTATGCTGCACGCGCTGGACGACGCTCGCGAACAGCTGGCGCAGATTGCGGACCCGATGGCGCTGCTCGTCGGGATGTTCGTCAATGCGCCCGTCGGGCTGCAGCTCTATTCGCCGGGCGGGCGCAGCCTGCTCACCAATCGGGCGTTCCGCGCCATCTTCGGCACCGAGCCGCCGCCCGAGTACAACCTGTTCGACGATCCGCTCCTCGTCGGCACCGACGTGCTCGTGGCCGCGCGGCGGGCGTTCGCCGGCGAGGTCGTCGAGCTGCCGCCGACCTGGTACGACACGCACAAGCAGCCGCTGGCGCGCGGCGGCCGGCGCTGCGCCGTCGCCTGCACCTGGCTGCCGCTGTTCGACGCCGGCGGGCGCGTCAGCCACGTCGTCCTCATCTTTCGCGACGTCACCGCCGAGCTCGGCGCCAAGGAGGAGATCGCCGGCGAGCGCGATCGGCTGCGCGAGACGCAGAACCGGCTGCAGGCGCTCCTCGACAACGCGCCGGCGATCATCTTCGTCAAGGATCTCGACGGGCGCCACGTCGTCGTCAACCTCGAGGCGACGCGCACCTTCGGCTTCGACGGCGATCGCGCCGCCGGCAAGACCGCGCGCGAGCTGTTCGGTCCGGCGCTGGGCGCGCGCTTGGAAGCGAACGAGGCCAAGGTGCTCGAGGAGCGCCGGCCGTCGCAGGTCGTGGAGACACTGCCGACGCGGGACGGCGAGCGGCAGTTTCTGGTGTCGCGCTTTGCCATCGCCGGCGCCGGCGCCGAGCCGATCGCGGTGGGCGGCATCGCCGTCGACATCAGCGAGCGGCTGCACGCGCAAGCGCTCCTGCAGAGGTCGGAGGCGCGCTTCAAGCAGATGTTCCGCTCGCTGCCGATGGCGGCGCTGTTGTCGCGCCTCTCCGATCGGCGCTTCATGGACGTCAACGACGCGTGGCTGCGGCTGACCGGCTATTCGCGGGAAGAGTCGATCGGCGCCACCTCGCTCGAGCTCAGCTTGTGGCGCGATCTGCCGCGGCGCACCGAGCTGTTCCAGGCGCTCGGCGAGCACGGGTCGGTGCGCGACTTCCCCGCGCGCATGCGCGTACGATCGGGCGCGCTGCGCGAGGTCATGCTCTCGGCCGATCGCACCGAGCTCGGCGGCGAGGCGTGCCTCCTCCTCATCGCGCACGACGTCACCGATCAGCGGCAGCTCGAGCGCGAGCTGCGCCAGGCGCAAAAGATGGAAGCGGTGGGGCGCCTGGCCGGCGGCGTCGCGCACGACTTCAACAACATCCTGACCGCGATGAACGGCGCCGACGCGCTTCTCCTCGAAGGGCTGCCGCCCGACAGTCCGCTGCGCCGCTACGCCGAGCAGATCAAGCGCTCGATCGGGCGCGCCACCACGCTGACGCGGCAGCTGCTCACGTTCACGCACAAGCAGCCGGTGCAGCCGGTGATCCTCGATCCCAACGCCGCCGTGCGCGCCGTCGTCGACATGCTGCGCCGGATGATCGGCGCCGACATCGAGCTCGTCACCACGCTCGAGGCGCGCGGCCGCGTCGAGACCGACGTCGGCGCCTTCGAGCAGGTGCTGCTCAACCTGGCGGTCAACGCGCGCGACGCCATGCCCGGCGGCGGCACGCTCAGCCTGCGCACCGCCGACGTCGAGCGCGCGCCCGGCGTGCCCGACGGCCGCTGGGTCCTCGTCGGCGTGGCCGACAGCGGCATCGGCATGGACGCGGCGACGCGCGCGCGCGCGTTCGAGCCCTTCTTCACGACCAAGGAGCAGGGCAAGGGCACCGGGCTCGGCTTGTCGACGGTGTACGGCATCGTCACCCAGGCGGGCGGCCACATCCTCGTCGACAGCGAGCCGGGGCGCGGCGCCGATTTTCGCATCTACCTGCCGCGCGTCGACGCCCGTCCGAGCGTGGAGGCGCCGGCGGCCGCCGAAGCCGTGGCCGGCGGCAGCGAGACGGTGCTGCTCGTCGAGGACGACGAAGCGGTGCGCGACTTCGTCGAGCTGGTGCTCAAGCGACTCGGCTATCGCGTGCTCATCGCCGGCGACGGCCTCGAGGCGCTCGGCGTCGCCGCCGGCTTCGCCGGGCCGATCGATCTGCTGCTCAGCGACGTGGTCATGCCGCACATGAACGGGCGCGAGCTGGCGCGGCGGCTCGCGCCGTCGCGGCCGGCGATGAAGGTGATCCACATGTCGGGCTACCTCGGCGACGCTGCCGAGCCGGCGCCGCGCGACGACGTCCGCTCGGTCATGCTCGCCAAGCCGTTTCAACGCGAGGAGCTGGCGCGCGCGGTGCGCCAGACGCTCGACGGAACCTTCGCAGAATGAGGTGATGATGCGATCCGATGCCTTCGTCTTCTTCGGTGCCACCGGCGATCTCGCCAACAAGAAGATCTTCCCGGCGCTGCACTCGATGATCCGCCGCGGCCACCTCGACGTGCCCATCATCGGCGTCGCCAAGCAAGGCTGGACCGTCGACCAATTGCGCGAGCGTGCCCGCTCGAGCGTGCAGGAGCATGGCGGCGGCGTCGACGAAGCGGCGTTCGCCAAGCTGAGCGCGCAGCTGCGCTACGTCGACGGCGATTATGGGAGCGCGGCCACGTTCGCAGAGCTGCGCAAGGCGCTCGGCGACGCGCGCCACCCGATCCACTATCTGGCGATTCCGCCGGACATGTTTCCCGTCGTCGTCGAGCACCTGGGCAAGGCCGGCTGCGCCGCGGACGCGCGCGTGATCGTCGAGAAGCCGTTCGGCCGCGATCTTCAGTCGGCGCAGGCGCTCAACCGCACGCTGCGCGGCACCTTCGACGAGGCGTCGATCTTTCGCATCGACCACTATCTCGGCAAGGAGGCGGTGCAGAACCTCGAGTACTTCCGCTTCGCCAACACGTTCCTCGAGCCCATCTGGAACCGCAACCACGTCCAGAGCGTGCACATCACCATGGCCGAGGACTTCGGCATCAAGGGCCGCGGCGCGTTCTACGAGGAGGCCGGCGCCATCCGCGACGTCGTGCAGAACCACATGCTGCAGGTGCTGGCGATGCTGGCGATGGAGCCGCCCGCCGGCAGCGACTCGGAGTCGATCCGCGACGAGGTGGTCAAGGTGTTTCGCCAGACGCGGCCGCTCGACCCGAGCTCGGTGGTGCGCGGACAGTTCGTCGGCTATCGCAACGAGCCGGGCGTTGCCGCCGACTCCGACGTCGAGACCTACGCGGCCGTGCGCTTGCAGCTCGACTCGTGGCGCTGGAAGGGCGTGCCGTTCTTCATCCGCGCGGGCAAGTGCCTGCCGGTCACCGCGACCGAAGTGCTGGTGCGCCTCACGCGCTCGCCGCTGTCGCGCTTCGGCGACGCCGAAGGCAACTGCGTGCGCCTGCGCCTGACGCCCGACGTCATCATCTCGCTCGGCGTGCGCGTCAAGAAGCCGGGCGAGGAGATGGTGGGCGAGCCGACGGAGCTCGTGTTCATGCATCACCCGTCGACCGACGAGATGAGCGCGTACGAGCGGCTCCTCGGCGACGCGATGAACGGCGACGCGACCCTGTTCGCGCGCGAGGACGCCGTCGAAGCGGCGTGGGCGATCGTGCAGCCGGTCCTCGGCGACGTGGTGCCGCTCCATCCCTACCAGCCGGGGACGTGGGGACCGGCCGAGGCGACGCGCCTGACTGCCCAGCCGTGATCGATCCGTCGGCCGAGCCGTTGTCGCTGGCGAGCGCGCGTGGCCGCTGGGTCTTGGCG
>DASXOU010000345.1:0-4364 GCA_036494045.1 Polyangia bacterium
CGGTGCGCGCGACGTCGCCGGCGCGCCGCGCAACGTTGACGAAGCGATCGCGTGGCTCGAGTCGCTGCTGCAAGCGTCGGTGAAAAAGCGGCTCGTCGCCGACGTGCCGCTCGGCATCTTCCTCTCGGGCGGCGTCGATTCCTCGACGGTGGCGGCGCTCGCCGCACGCGAGCGCGCGGGCATCGAGACCTTCTCGATCGCCTTCTCCGATCCGTCGTTCGACGAGCGCGCCCACGCGCGCGCCGTCGCCGCGCACCTCGGCACGCGCCATCACGAGGAGGAGCTGTCGACCGACGAGGCGGCGCGCATCGTCGCCGATCTCGGCGACATCCTCGACGAGCCCATCGCCGACGGCTCGATCGTGCCCACGTATCTGCTCTCGCGCTTCGCGCGCCGCCACGTCACCGTCGCCCTCGGCGGCGACGGCGCCGACGAATTGTTCGCCGGCTATCCGACGCATCTGGCGCATCGGCTGCTCGAATGGGCGGGCCCATTCGGCGGCGCGGTGCCGATGCGCGCCGCCGCCGTCGTCGCCGCGCGCTTGCCGGTCTCGCACGACAACTTCAGCTTCGACTTTCGCTTGAAGAAGCTGACCGCCGGCGCCGCCGCGCCCGCCGACGAGCGCAACTATTGGTGGCTGGGCGCGTGCGAGCCGGCGCGCGTCGCCGCGCTCATGGGCGAGTCGGGCGACGGCATTGCGCGCGACCCCTTCGCCGTCGTGCGCGCGCGCTATCACGAGCCGACGCACGGCACGCACCTCGAGCGCGTGCTCTACCAGGACGTCGGCCTCTATCTCACGCACTCGGTGCTGGCCAAGGTCGATCGCGCGTCGATGGCCGCGTCGCTGGAGGTGCGCGCGCCATTTCTCGACACCGCCGTCGCCGAATTCGCCGGCGCGCTGCCGATCGATTGGAAGCTGCGCCGCACCACCGGCAAATGGATCCTCAAACAAGTGGCGAAGAAGCTCGTGCCGCCTGCGATCGTCGCGCGCCCCAAAAAAGGCTTCGGCATGCCGATCGCGCGCTGGCTGCGCGGCGCGCTCGAGCCGCTCGCCCGCGACGCGCTCCTCGACGCCGACTCGCTGGCCGCCTCGGGCGC
Organism: Polyangia bacterium; assembly: GCA_036494045.1. Taxonomy (GTDB): domain Bacteria; phylum Myxococcota_A; class Polyangia; order Palsa-1104; family Palsa-1104; genus JAQBQH01. The sequence continues at coordinate 1,099 of DASXOU010000345.1, forward strand.
GCTCGCCCGCAACGAGATCGCGCGGATGCTCGACGAGCACGCGCGTGGCGACGTCGATCATCGCCAGCGCCTGTGGGCGCTCCTCGTCCTCGAGCTATGGCAGCGGAAGAACCTGGTTACGAGCGCAGCAGATCGTCGTCGGGCGAGCACTCGATGACCAGCTCGCAGCCTTCGGCGCTCCAGCTCTCGCGATGCATCGAGTCGGGCGGCGAGACGAGCACGTCGCCGGCCTTGAGACGCGCGCCGTCGACGACGAGCCCGCCGCGCACGACGTACATGATCTCGGTGCCGCGATGCTTGTGCGCCATGATGCGCCCCTGCGCCGTCAGCCGCACCAGCTGCAGCCGCCGCCCGCTCTCCTCGTAGAGATCGAGCACGCTCAGCCCCGCCCCGACGTCCCGCCACTTGCGTTCGTCGGCCCCGAACTTCTCCTGACCCTGCGACAGCTTTTCCGACATGGCCGGCGCTTATAGCATATAAAGTGCCCCGATGCGGCTTTGGGTCGCGATCGCGGCACTCCTCGGTTTCGGCGCGTGCGCCACCAGCCACTTCGTACGGCCGCTCGGAAAAGGCAACGGCGTGGTCAACGCTTCGCTCGGCGGACCGCTGGTGCAGCTCGGCGGCGCGGTGTTCCCCACGCCCATCGTCGACGTCGGCGGCGGCTACGGCGTCCGCGACGACACCGACCTCTTCCTGCGCGCCAACATCACCGCCGCCGCGTTCGGCGACCTGCACCTCGAGCCCGGCGTCGCCTATCACCCGCTCATCCGCGACGGTGGCCCGGTGCCGACGGTGACCGTGGCCGGCTCGCTGCACTTTCTCACCGACTTTCGCAGCGCGCTGGCGTTGCCGCAGCTCTCGGCCGCGGTGGCGTGGTCGCTCGGCCGCCGCCGACATCTCGTCTACGGCGGCGCCGATCTCGTGATCGATTTCCAGGGCAAGGGCTGGGTGCCGATCGTCGGGCCCTACGTCGGCGGCGAGCTGCGCGTGACGAGGCGCGTGGGCCTGACGCTCGAGGCGAAGTATCTCGCGCCGAATTACAACACCGGCATTCTCGCGCCGACATGGATCGCGCCCGGCGGCCGCGGCTACGTCTCGATCCTCCTCGGCGTCAACGTCTACTTCGGAGACGTGAAATGAAGCCGCTCATCGTCACGCTCGCGATCGCGCTCGCCGGTTGTCACGGCGCGCGCCTCGATTCGTTCTTGTACGCGCCGGTCACCACCGACAATTACGACCTGCAGACGTACCTCGGCTATCAAGAGGTCACCTTCCCATCGACGGACGGCGTCACGCTGCACGCGATGATCGTGCAAGGCCCGCGTCCCTACACGCTCGTCTATTGTCACGGCCAGGGCGGCGACATCACCGACTCGTGGCCGCGCATCGAGCTGCTCGCGCCGCTCGGCTACACGATCCTCATCTGGGACTACCGCGGCTTCGGCCGCTCGACGGGCACGCCGTCGGAGTCGGGCATCCACGACGACGAAGAGGCGCTGTGGAATTTCCTACAGCCGATGCTCGGCGACGACAAGCTCATCTACTACGGCCGCTCGTTCGGCGGCGCGCCGTGCATCGATCTCGCCGCGCGCCATCCGCCGTCGACGCTGATCGAGGAGTCCACGTTCACGTCGGTCGACGCGCTCATCCAGGATGGCGCGCTCGTCGACTTGCCGCCGAGCTTCGTCGCCGACGACTCGTGGAACAGCCTGGCCAAGATCCCCAACATCAAGACGCCGTTCCTCGCGCTGCACGGCGCCGCCGACGACTACGTGCAGCCGAAATATTCGGTCGAGCTCGCCGCCGCCCACGTCGGGCTCACCAAGCTGGTGCTCGTGCCCGGCGCCGATCACGACACCGTCCCCGACAAGATGGGCGACGATCAGTACCGCGCCACCGTCGACGACTGGGTGACCAAGCCCGGCCCGTAATCATTTCTTGCGCACGAGCGCGGTCATGTGGAACGTGCCGTCGGCGAAGCGCGGCAGCGGCAGCTTCTTGGCCGTAGCCACCAGGCAGTCGTGCTCGCCGCCCGACTGCGCGCCGTCGACGCTGAGCGCCAGAACGTTGCCGTCGCCGGTCAGCGTCAGCTCCACCGTCGCGCGATCGGCGGCGACACAGCTCTTGCCGCGCTGATCGATGAGCGCCGCCAGCTTGAGCGCCTCGGCGCGCGTCGGCGCTTTGGGCAGCGACCTGCCGAACTTCTGCTTGAGGTACGGATCGAGCGCGCCCGCCGGCGTGTCGACCGCCTCGGCGGCGGTGAGCGCGACGCCTCCCTTGGGCGGCGGCCGCTTGTCGGCGCGCGCGGTCGGCACCTCGATCTCCGGCGGCGGCTGCGGCGGCGACTGCGACGACGGCCGCAGCGTCACGATGATCGCGAGCCAACCGGCGGCGTCGAGCGCGTCGCAGCGCGTGAGCTTCTCGTCCGAGCACTGCAGCATCGGTCCGTCGGCGTCCTCGACGAGCCACATGCGCCGCTTGACCAGCGGCGCGCCCGTCGGCCCTTGCACGTTGAGCCGCACCTGCAAGACCGCGCAGCCGTGCGACGTCTGCTCGACGCAGGTGCGCCGCCGCTCGGCGCCGGCGAAGAGCGCGCCGAGCTCGTCGCCGATGCGCAAAGAGGGCGCCGTCGCCACCGTGCGCAAGAGCTCGCCCGCGGTCACGTACGCCTGCGGGTTGCGCCGCCGCGTCGTGCGCAGCTCGTGATCGATCACGACCACGCGGCGGCAGCGCCAGTGCCCTTCGGCCTCGTCGCACCACAGGGTCGCGCGCCGCGGCTCGTAGCGCTCGACGATCGCGTAGCGCACGTTGCCGACGGAGATCAGCCGTCCGCCCATGCCCGGACAGCGCGTGGCCACTTCGGCGGCGGGCAGCGACAGGCACTGCTCGGGCGCCAGCAGCTTGGCCGTCTGCATGCCCATTTCCTCGGCGGACGACGCGGCGATCGGCGAGAGCAGAATCAGCAACACCAGCGCGCGCACGGCTCGCATCCTACCAGTTTCGAATGTTATGGTCGCGCCGTGTTCGGACGGCTGGCTGCGACGATCGCGTGCCTGTTTGTCGGCGCCGGCGTTGCGGACGCGGCGTCGACGCGCGTGCGCTGGCGCGGCGTCGCCGTCGAAGGGCGCGCGCCGCCCGCGTTTGCCGCGGCGGTGCAGGCGCACGTCGCGGTGGCGCTGAAGTCGCTCGGCTCGTCGCTGGTGACGTCGGACCCCGAGGACGCCGAGGCGGCGGCGAGCTGCGCGTTTCCCCCGTCGGCGAAGGTG
>DASXOU010000346.1:0-8273 GCA_036494045.1 Polyangia bacterium
CGTCGCCGGTGAGCACCATCTTGACGTGCTCGCGCGCCAGCTTGGCCACGAGGTAGGTCGGCACCGCCGACGAATCGGCGAACGGCTCGTCGAGATACCAGACCAGGTTTTGCAGGAGCTCGACGGCGTCGGGCGCGACCACCAGCTCGTGATGCTCGGTCTTGACGTGATCGGCGACGCGGCGCGCGTCGGCCAGCTCGTTGTACTTCTCTTCGCGAAAGCCGATCGAGAAGGTGCGCACCGGCTGGGAGAGATGGCGCGCCATCAACGCCACGACGACGCTGGAGTCGAGCCCGCCCGAGAGGAACGCGCCGAACGGCACGTCCGACACGAGTCGGCTCTTGACCGCCGCGTCGAGCCGCTGCGCCAATTCTTCCTCGGCGTCGCGCTCGCTCATCGTGATCTTGGGCGCGAGCGCGAGCGTGTAGTAGCGCTCGACGCGCGCGCGGCCGTCGGCGAAGCGCAAAAAGCAGCCCGGCGGCAGCTTCTTCACGCCGCGATAGATGCTGCCCGGCGTCGGCACGTAGCCGAACGTGACGTAGGCGCGCACCGCCGCCGGATCGATCTCGCGCGGCAAGCCGGGCACGTGCAAGAGCGACTTGAGCTCGCTCGCGAAGATCAGCCGATCGGCCTGCTCGCAATAAAAGAGCGGCTTTTCGCCGAAGCGATCGCGCGCGATGAGGAGCGCGCGCTTCTTGGTGTCCCACAGCGCGATGCCGAACATGCCGTCGAGGCGCGCGAACAGGCCCTCGCCCCACTGTTCGTAGCCGTGGACGATGACCTCGGTGTCCGAGTGCGTGTAGAAGCGGTGGCCGGCGCGCTCGAGCTCGACGCGCAGCTCGCGGTAGTTGTAGATCTCGCCGTTGAAGACGCACTGCACGGTCTCGTCTTCGTTGTGCACCGGCTGATGGCCGCCGGCGAGATCGATGATCGACAGGCGGCGCATGCCGATCACCGCTTGCGCGTCGCGAAAGTAGCCTTCGTCGTCGGGGCCGCGATGCGTGATCGCCGTGTTCATCGCGCGCGCGACCGACTCGGGCGGGAGCGCGGCGCCGGGATGCGCGACGATGCCGATGATGCCGCACATTACGCGGGCTGCCCTCGATAGAATTCCATGAGGCGGCCGATCACCTTCGGCACCGCGGCTTGCGATTCGACGTCGGCGCGCGCGTTGCGCCCGAGCTCGGCCAGCTTCGCCGGCGGCAGCGCCTCGGCCTCGCGCAACGCGGCCGCCACGGCGGCAACGTCGCCGACGTCGTGCAGCCAACCGTTGCGCCCCGGCTTGACGAAGTCCTCGCTGCCGCTGACGCGGCTGGCGACGGCGGGCAGCGCGCACGCCATGAACTCGAGCAGCGTGTTCGACAGCCCTTCGATGCGCGAGGGCAAGACGCCCACGTGCGCCTCGGCGAGCACCGCCTCGACGTCGTCGCGGTGGCCGAGAAACTCGAGCTGCGCGGCGACGCCGAGCCGCTCGGCCAGCGCGCGCAACTCTTGCTCCAGCGGCCCGCCGCCGACGAGCCGCAGCCGCACCTCGCCGCCACGCCCGGCGAACGCCTGCGCCCAGCCGCTGATCAGCGTCGCCAGATCTTTTTCGGGAACGAGGCGCCCCACGTAGACGGCGACGAACGGCTTGCCCTCTTCGCGCACGGCCGCGCGCGCGGCGAACCGCTCGGTGTCGACGGCGTTCGGCAGCACCACCACGCGCTCCGCCGGAAAGCCGTGCTTGGCCAGCTCGCTCGCCACGCGTGTCGAGATCGCCTGCACCACCGTCGCGCGCTTGAGCCAGCCGCGCGCGATCCGCCCGAGCAGACCGCGATTCGGCGCCAAGAGGCCGGCCTCCAATTCCCACCATCCCGAGATCTTCACGATCACGGGCTTACCGACGATGGCGCCGATCAAGCACGTCAGCGCGCCCATGTTGTGCCCGATGTGCACGTGCCACGCGTCGTAGCGATCGCGGTTGCGCCAGAGGAACGCCGCGAACTTCAGGTTCATGATCCCGGCGCCCACGACCTTGAGCCGCGGATATTTCACGCGCGCCACCGCCAGGCCGTAGCAGCGCTCCGCCGTCGTCTGCGGCCCGTTCGCCGACAGCGGCGTCACGATGACCACGCGCTGCCCCGCGCGCTTGAGCGCCAGCGCGATCGTTCGCAGCTGCGACTCGGCGCCGCCGCCGCCGCGCTTGGTGAAGTTCGACTCCAGCACCATCAAGATGCGCAAGGGCGGCGCATCACGATGCATCGACGTATCTCCGCAGCCACAGCTCGAGCATGAGCAGGCGGAACAAATAATCGGAGTGATCCCAGCTGCCGCTCTCGTGATCGCGGATCAACTTTTCCACGAACTCGGCGCGCCAGAAGCCGCGCCCGACGGTGCGCGCGTCGAAGAGCGTGTCGCGCATCATCTTCTGAAACGGCGGATCGGAGCGCATCCACACGCTGATGGGCAGACCGAAGCCCTGCTTCTTCTTCTTCAAGATCGCGTCGGGCAAGATGCCGCGCGTCGCCTTCTTGAAGAGATAGCGCTTCGTCAATCCGCGCACTTTATACGGCTCGGGCAGCCGATTCACCCACGTGACCAGCTTGGGATCGAGATAGGGAAAGCGCACGCTCACGCCGCGCGCGCGCGTGGCCGAGTCGACCTTGCGGATGTCGTGCTGCGCGATCGCGTTCTGCAGATCGAGCCGCATCACCCGATGCAACGGCCCGCCGCTGGCGCCCTGCCGATAGACTCCGCGCATCCACTCGAGCGAGGCTTCGCGCGGCACCACGCGGCGGAACTCGGGCGTCAGCATCTCCTCGTAGTGATCGGACGCGAACGAGTCGTCGGTGTAGAAGCGATCGGGATTGGGCAACGACGCCCGCTCGAAGAAGTTCTCGACGCGGTTCAAAAAGAAGTTGCCGCTGCGTCCGGCGGCGCCACCGACGGCGCGCCCGACCGCCTTCACCGGCTCGGGCATGGCGTACCACGTCTCCATGATGCGATCTTTGGCGTAGCGCTCGTTGCCGCCGAAGATCTCGTCGCCACCGTCGCCGGCGACGAGCACCTTCATGCCCGCGCCGGCGGCGACGTCGGCGCACGCCAGCGTCGGCACCGACGACGTGCCGCCGAACGGCTGGTCGTACGCCTCGACCACGCGCCCGACCAGCGCTTGCGCCTCCGCTTGCGACACCGAGTGAAACGTCGGCTCGGCGCCGCATGCCTCGGCCGCCAGTCGCGCGTAGCCGAGCTCGTCGTACTTCTCCTCGGCGAAGCCGATCGAGAAGCTGCGCACGTGCCCGCGCCGCGCCAGGATGGTCGTGATGCTCGAGCTGTCGGTGCCGCCCGAGAGGAAACAGCCCCACGGCTGCGTGTCCGGCGGACGATAGTCGTTCACCGACGAGATCATCCGCTCCTGCAGCTCGCGCGCGAGCGACTCGTCGGAGCCGCGCAGATCGTCGGGATACTCGGGAGTCCAGTAGCGCTCGTCGGAGGCGCGCCCGTCCGCCCACGAAAAACGCGTCGCCGGCGGCAAACGGCGCACGTCGGTGAACAGCGACTTGGGCGCGGGAATGTGCGCGAAGTTGAAGTAGTGATAGATGGCCTCGAGATCGAGCGCGCGCTTGCACCACGGCGCCGACGAGACCACGCGGAAGTCGGTGCCGACGACGAGCACGCCCTCGTGCACCATCGTGTACAAGGACAGCGTCGAGAAGTGATCGGTCAGCGCCACCGCACGCCGCGTCGCCGGGTTCCACGCCACCTGCGCGAACCGCCCGCGCCACTCGCGCGCCGCGGCCGACTCTTCGAGCTTGCCGCTGACGAGGTCGGCCACCGCCATCCAGCGCGTGCCGTCGGCCGCGCGCCCGTGCCGCGCCTCGCCGCGCACCGCCGCTTGCGCCGGCTCGCCCGGCTCGCTCACGCGCGTGTAGCCGTCGAGCCGCTCGATGAACGCGCCCGCCCCCTCGCCCCACGCGAGCACGAACTCGCCGAGCACACTCGGCAGCCCACTCGATGACATCGGCCCATCAGTGTACCACGCTCCAACATCTGCTATCGTCGTGGGCGCAAGATGGCCGCCGACTCTCCGCTCAAGCGGCTCATGGTGCAGACCTCGCACTACGGGCTGACGAGCCTCTTCAACATGGTGGCCGGGCTCGTCACCTTCCCCATCCTCACGCGCCTGTTCTCCGTCGCCGACTACGGCACGATGAACCTCATCGCCGCCACGCTCACCGTGTCGGTCGCCGTCGCCAAGGTCGGCGTGCAGCACTCGATCATCCGCTACCACAGCGAGATCGACGCCGGCAAAAGCAAGTTCACGCTGGCGCAGCTCTACTCGACGACGTTCCTCGGCATGTCGGCCACCGGCGTCATCGTGATGCTGGCGCTGATGCTGTTCGGCCTGCTGGCGCCGCGCGCCTGGCTCGGCGATTCGCACCTCGGCCCGCTGTTCGCGATCGCCTCGATCCTCGTGATCGTGCAAGTCGTCGAGAGCGCGCTGACCAACTTCCTGCGCGCCGAGCAGCGCACCTCGGCGCTGATGAAATATCAGATCGCCAAGAAGTATCTGAGCCTCGGCTTCATCCTCGTCGCCGTGCTGGTCATCTCGCGCACGCTCACCGCGTTCTACTCGTCGACGGTGATCTCGGAGGCGGTCGCGCTCGCCGTCTTGTGGCTGTGGACCTTCAAGAGCCCGGCGCGCCCGCGTCCGCAAGCGGCGACGTTCTCGGCGCCGCTCTATCGCGAGCTCCTCGGCTTCGGCATCCCGATGATGATCGGCTACGAGCTGTCCGGCATCATCCTCTCCGTCGGCGATCGCTACGTCATCGACGGCACGATCGGCGCCGAGCCGCTCGGCCTCTACTCCGCCGCGTACAACTTGTGCCAGTACGTGCAGGCGCTCGTGATCACCTCCGTCGGGCAGGCGATCATGCCCATCTACATGCAGATGTGGGATCAGAAGGGCGTCGAGGCAACCTCGGCGTTCATCGAGCGCTCGCTCAGCACCTACGTCATCTTCGGCATCCCCATCGTCGCCGGCCTCGCCGCCGTCGGCCCCGAGTTGCTCCCGTCGCTGGCGTCGAACAAGTACGCCTCGGCCGCGCTCATCCTGCCGTGGGTCATCGGCGGCATGGTCGTCGACGGCACCAATTCGATGGTCGGCGCCGGCCTCTTCATCCACAGGAAGACGCGCACGATCATGACCATCGTGCTCTCATCCGCGATCCTCAACATCGTGCTCAACTTGATCCTGGTGCCGCGCATCGGCATCAAGGGATCGGCGATCGCCACGCTGGTCTGCTACGCCGTCGCCGCGCTGGCGCTCGCCGCGGCGGGGCGGCGTTTTCTGCCCGTCTCGTTGCCGTGGCTGACGATGCTCTCCGCGGGCGTGGCGTCGCTCGCCATGTACTTCGCGATCGCCCACGTCTTCCCCGGCCGGCGCCTCTTGTCCGTCGGCGTGCGCGTGCTCGCCGGCGCGCCCATTTATGGAGGCATCATGGTGCTCCTCAGCAGCGACGCGCGCGATCTGTTGCGCAAGGCGATCGCGCGCGTGCGTCCGGGAGCGACGTCGTGAGCACCGTCGGCACGCTCAAGCGCGCAGTCAAACGCGCGGTGGCGACGAGCTGGGGCTGGCGCTCGCTCGGCGCGGCGCTGCGCGCGCCCGGCGTGATCGTCTTGACCTACCATCGCATCGTCGGCGACGATCGCAGCTTCTCCGGGCTTCCCATCGAGGAATTCGCGACGCAGATGCAGTGGCTGCACGAGCGCTGCGATCCGATCGCGCCCGACGAGCTCGTCGATCGCGCGCGCGGCCCGCGCAGCACGCGCCCCGCCGTCCTCGTCACCTTCGACGACGGCTACCGCGACTACCACGATCTCGCGTATCCGGTGCTCAAGAGGCTCGGCATCCCCGCCACCGTCTTCGTCGTCACCTCGCTCCTCGACGACGGCGGCATGCTCTGGACCGATCAGGTGCAATCGGCCGCGCTCACGTGCCGCCGCGATCGCGTGACCTTGCCGTGGTCGGGCGAGTCGGTCGTGCTCACCGACGACGACGCCCGCGCCGCACTCGGCACCCGCGCCCGCGCGCACTTGAAGTCCATTCCCGATGGCGCGCGCCGCGAGGTCGTCACCACGCTCTTGCACGAGCTCGGCGATCCGCCGGAGAAGCCGCGCCAGATGCTCACTTGGGACGAAGTGCGCGCGACGCTGCCGCTCACCACCTACGGCGGCCACTCGCACACGCACCCGATCATGTCGCGCCTCTCGTCCGACGCCGCCGAGCGTGAGATCCGCACGTGCAAGGAGCGCATCGCCGCCGAGACCGGCCGCGCGCCGACGACGTTCGCCTATCCGAACGGCCGCCGCAGCGACTACACGCCCGAGACGCAGGCGATCCTGCGCCGGCACGGCTTCACGCTCGCCTTCGCCACGTCCGAAGGCATCGCCGGCGCCGACAGCGACTGGCTCGCCATCAAGCGCATGCCCGCCGAATCCGCGCACGACCTCGGCGAGCTCGCCTGGCTCGCCGCCGGCATGGGCGCCGACCCGTCGCTGTAAAAACCTGCTGCGCCACCCAATCGCTTCGTTGGCGCTCCGCTCCGCTGCTCACGTACCAAGGCGTGCGCTGCGCTGCGGTGCTCGCGCCGCCTCGCGCTTGGGCGGCTCGCGACGGTTTTGAAAATGGTGCTAGTCGTTGACTTCGAGGGAGAGCAGCGTGAGATCGTCGGGCCGGTTGCCGCCGGTGCGCTGCTGCACCAGCGCGACAATGCGGCGGTTGATCTCGTCGAGATCGCGCGGCGCCTTGGCGAGAAGATCGATCACGCTCCACAGCCCGAGTTGATCGTCGTCGCGATGAAGCGCGTCGAGCACGCCGTCGGTCATGAGCAGCACGATGTCGCCGGTGTCGAGCGGGAACACGTCGTCGGCGTAGCTCTGCGCCGGCAGCATGCCGACCGGGGGCCCCGACGCGCGTCCGAGCGGCATCACCGCGCCCGACGCGCGCCGCACCAGCGGCAGCACGTGGCCGGCGTTGGCCACCGTCAGCCGGCGCGTCGACTTGTCGAGCTTCACGCACGCCGCGGTCACGAAGCTGTCGTCGACGCCGAGCGCCGAGAACGACTCATTGAGGTGCGTCAGGATCTCGCGCGGCGCCAAGTCGTTCCCGCACACGAGCCGCCGGATCTCGCTCGAGATGCGCGACATCATGAGCGCGCCCGCGACGCCCTTGCCCGCGACGTCGCCGATGACCGCGACGAGCTGCCCCGGGCCGGTGGTGATGACGTCGTAGAAGTCGCCGCCGACGTCGTACGCCGGGCGATACTCGGTGGCGACGCGGAAGCCGTTGACCGCCGTCGGCAGCGACGGCAAAAAGCTGCGCTGGATGCGCCGCGCCGCTTCGAGATCACGCTGCACCATGCGCGAGCGCCGCTGGCGCGTGACCGTGCGCAGCTGCTGCAGCGCCATCGAGATCTGCGCGGTCACGCCGGCGAGCGCGTCGTGATCCTCTTCGCTGAAGTCGTCGGCGCCCTGCTCCGCTTCCACGACGACGAGCCCGAGCAGCGTCACGCCCTCGAGCACCGGCGCCGACATCATCGGGCCGCGCTTGCCGTCGCCGGCCATGAGGCGCGGGATGGCGAAGTCGGCGCGATACTGCTCGGGCAGCGCCTCGATGCCGCCGCACTGTGTGGTCTGCAGCGCGCCGCCGCGCTCGCGGCAATAGAGCCGCGACTCCGACCAGTCGCCGTCGGCGACGAAGACTTCGACGAGGCGCGTGTTCTCGAAATAGGCGAGCAGGCTGTCGACGACCTCGGTCAGAAGCTCGACCTCGTTCGTCAGACGCGGCAAACGGCTAGCGATGCGCGAGAGCGCCGCGAGCCGCCGTTGGACCTCTTTGTAATCGCTGGCGAGCCGGCGCACGGCGCTGGGCGTCGGCGTCGGATTCATTCTCAGCGCGGTACTCATGAGTGCGGCTCCCTGGAGGCGCGGATCCCCCGTCTCCTCCCTAGCTGGATCCGTGCCAGGAGTAGAGGAATCGCGCGGTGGGAGCTCGGTAGACATGAATTTGCTCGTACTGTTCCTTACTTAAACTGTGAAAATACGATCGAGGCGGAGCAGTCGGAAGATCGCCAGCGGTTGGTCCTTCAGCCCCACCACCTCCACCTTTGCCCCCAGTGCCCTCATCCGTTTGTACAGCGATACAATTGCGCCCACGCCGGAGCTGTCAATCAGGCGTAGATCGGTGAGATCTACGGTAATTGCCGGCCGTTTCTCGGCGACCAGGGCGTCGA
>DASXOU010000347.1:0-5917 GCA_036494045.1 Polyangia bacterium
CTCGAGGAGGTTTCGCCGGCGCTTCAGCACGCGGCGTGCCGGCGGCGCGGCGACGGCGCGGCGGACGGTTGCGCGCGCGGCGCTGTAACGCCGGCGATACAGCTGTCGCGGCAGCGTGGCGGCGGCGCGATGCAGCGACGCGGCGGCGTGCGATGCGGCAACGCGCGAGTCAGTGGCGACGTTTACGGGCGGTGCAGGATGGTCTGACCGGCGCCGCCGGCGAAGACATCGGCCGTCGACGGCGCGAACACGGCTTGCAACACGTCGCCCGCCGGATCATCGACGGCGAGCCCGGTCGGCTCGACCACCCACGAGGTCGCGCCGGCGTCGCGGCGCACGATCGTCCACGCGTTGCCGACGGCCCACACCGGCCCGCTCGGCCGGCCGCCGAGCGCCGTCAGGTTCACGTCCGCGGGCACGCCGTCGGCGGCGACGGTCCAGCTGCCGCCGCCGTCGGAGTGCAGCACGATGCCGTCGCCGACGACCCACACGTCGTTGGCGGCGGTGCCGAAGATCGCGCGCAGCTCGTTCGACGTGCCGCTCGTCTCGGCGCTCCACGAGCCGTTCTCGATCGTCGACAGGATCGTGCCCGCCGAGCCGACAGCCCACACGTGGCCGGCGACGCCCCACACGCCGCGCAGCTCGGTGGTGCCGAGCGCAGTCTGCGTGACCCAGCTGCCGCCGGCGACCTGATGCATGATCGTGTTGCTGCCACCGGCGACGTAGATGTTCATGGGCGCGACGGCGAACACGGCGAGCAGGCGCGGAACCGGCGTGTCGGCCATCGCCGGGTTCGCTTCGGCCGTCCACGAAGTGCCGCTGCCGTGCAGGATCGTGGCGCTGTCACCGACGAGGAACACGTCCGCCGAAGACGTGCCGGAGACGGCGTTCAGATCGACGGCGCTGCCGCTGGCGAGCTGGGGCGACCAGTGCGCGCCGTGATCGGCCGAGTGGAAGACGTTGGCGGCGGCGGTGGCGGTGCCGACGGCGTAGACGTCGGTGGCGGAGCTGGCCCACAAGCCGCGAATGGCGCCGGCCGACGGTGGCAGCGCTCCTTGTTGGTGCGTCCACAGCGCGCCGCCGCCGTCGCCGGCGAGATCGGGCGGGACGAAGCCGTCGCCGCCGCCGCCGGCGACGAGCGTGATCGATGCTTGCGCGAGGTGATGCGGCGAGACCGCGATCGGCGCCGACGTGGCGTGCCCGACGGCGGCGCTGCCCTCGAAGGCGGTGACGTCGAAGGTCACGGTCGTGCGCTCGTCGGGGAGCTGCGCGACGAGATCGAGCGTGGTGCTCGACGCGACGTCGACGGTCTGGGTGACGTCGTGGCCGTCGTAGCTGGCGACGATTTGCAGGTGATCGGGGGTGAGGCTGCCGGCGTCGATGAGCAGCTCGACGCCGGTGCCCGATTGCGCGCAGCCGCCGGCGAGCGACAGCGACAACGACAGCGACAGCGACAGGGCGAACGCGCAGAGGCGCGCGCTCATCGGAAGTCCACCGTGCCGAGCGGCGCCGCTTTGAACGTGTCGTGCGCCGGCAAGCCGAAGACGAGGCCGAGCGTGATCGCGCCGCCGACGACGAGCACGCCGGCGACGACCACGGGCGCGATCCACGCGCGCGAGCGCCGCTTCGGCGGCGGCGGCGCGGCGCTGAGCTGCGTCGCGAGCTGCGTCGCGTTCGTCGTCGGCGGCGGCGTCGCATTCGTCATCGGCGCCGGCGTCGCATTCGTCATCGGCGTCGGCGTCGGCGTCGGCGTCGGCGAAGGCGGTGGCGGCACCGGCGCGCGCGCTCGCTCGTCCTCGATCTGTTGCAAGAGGCGCTGCGCCTGCGCCGCCAGCTCCGGCGGCGGCGCCGTCGCCAGGTAACGCCGGCACTCGCGCTCGGCCGCGTCGTACTCGCCGAGCTTGCGCCGCACCTGCGCGAAGTTGATCAGAAACTCCGGCCGCGGCGACAGCGCATACCCAATCTCGAACTCGCGCAGCGCCTCGCGCCAACGCCCGCGCGCGTACTCCGCTTCGCCGGCGACGAAGTGGCTGCGCGCCAGCTCCTCCTGCGATCCGCCCGCTTGCGCTTCGCCCGCCGTCGGCGGCGCACCAGCGCTCGGCCGCGCCAGCAGCGCGACGGCGACGAACGTCAGAGCGTGCAGCAGCGGGCGTCCGGTCATTCGGCCGGACTATACTCGCACGATGCGGCGGTTCGGCGAGCTCGAGCTGGTGGCGCGCCTCGGCCGCGGCGGCAGCGCCGAGGTCTGGCGCGCGGTCTACCCGAGCGCGCACGGGGTCGCGCGCATCGTCGCGCTCAAGCGCCTCTTGCCCGAGCGGCTCGCCGACGCCAAGCTGCGCGCCGCGCTGCTCGACGAGGCGCGTCTGGCCGCGCGGCTCACCCACGCCAACGTCGCGCAGGTGCTCGAGCTCGTCGAATCGGGCGGCGAGCACGCCATCGTCATGGAGCTGGTCGACGGCTGCGATCTGCGCACGCTCTTGCGCGCGCTCGCGCCGCTGGGCGCGCCGCCGCCGGGCCTGGGCGCGTTCGTCGCGCACGAGGTCGGCCGCGCGCTCGGCGCCGCGCACGCGCTGCGTCCGCCGATCCTGCATCGCGACGTCAGCAGCACCAATGTCCTCGTCGCGCGCACGGGCGCGGTCAAGCTGGCCGACTTCGGCATCGGCAAGGCGCTCGAGGAGGCGTCGACCGACGGCACCGCGTCGCTGAAGGGAAACCTCGGCTACATGGCGCCCGAGCAGCTCGCGCGCGCGCCGGTCTCGCCGGCCACCGACGTCTACGCCGCCGGCGTCTTGTTGTGGGAGATGCTCACCGGCCGCCGGCTGTTCGCGGCCGCGTTCGAGCTGGCCGCGTCCGCCGAAGCGCGCGCGCGTCCGATCCCCGCGCCGTCGACGGTCAATCCAGCGGTGACGCCGGCCCTCGATGCCATCGTCGCGCACGCGACGGCTGCGGCGCCCGCCGATCGCTGGTCCGACGGCGCGGCCATGGCGCGCGCGCTCGAGCCCGAGGTCTACGCGCTCGGCTTCGGCCCGACGCAGCTGGCGGCGATGATGCGCGACTTCGCGCCGCCGCCCGTCGAGGACGAGCCCAAGCGGCACACGGTCACCGTCGGCGGCGCGACGGCCACGATCGTCGATCCGCCGCGCGCCGAGAGCGCGCCGCCGCGGCGACGCACGATCACGATCGGCCTGTTGCTCGCCGCCGCCGCCGGCCTGGGCGCCTTCGCCGCCTGGCCGCGTCGGGTCGAGGAGCTGGCGCCGCCGCCGCGCGCGATCGCCGCGGCGCCCACTCCGCCGCGTCCGATCGCGACGCCGCTTCCGCAGAAAGCGTCATTCGTACACAGAGTCCCGCCGCCCGCGCCGAAGAAATCGACGACGCCCGACTTCGTCCACGGTAGGCTCCTCGATCCATTTCCGCGCTAGACTGCGCTCGCATGAGCGATTTCGACGACCTCGGGCGCACCGTCAGCATCGAGCGCGCGACCTCGCTCGACCTCGGCCGCGCTTCGTTGCAGGTGCTCACCGGCCCCGACGCCGGCCGCCAGTTCGACCTCGAAGAACGCGCGCGCGTCGGCGCCCGTCCGCTCGCCGACATCGTGCTCTCCGACGCGCGCGTCTCCGGCCTGCACTGCGAGCTCACCGTCGGCGCCCAAGCCATCCGCGTGCGCGATCTCGGCTCCAAGAACGGCACCTTCATCGGCGCCGTGCGCATCCTCGACGCGCTGCTCGCGCCCGGCGACGTAGTTACTGTAGGAGAGACGCAACTGCGGCTGACACCGGCCGGCTCGCGCGCGGTGCCGCTGCACGACGCCGACGACTTCCACGGCCTCATCGGCCAATCGGCCGCCATCCGCGCGCTCACCGCCCGCCTGGCCGCGCTCGCCGGCGGCGACAGCACCGTGCTCGTGCAGGGCGAGACCGGCACCGGCAAGGAGCGCGTCGCCGAGGCGCTCCATCTCGCCGGCAAGCGCGCGCAGAAGCCGCTCGTCGTCGTTGACTGCGGCGCCATGCCGGCGACCATGATCGAGTCCGAGCTCTTCGGCCACGAGCGCGGCGCCTTCACCGGCGCCGTCGCCAGCGTCCCCGGCGCGTTCGAGCGCGCCAACGGCGGCACCCTCTTCCTCGACGAGATCGGCGAGCTGCCGCTCGAGCTGCAGCCCAAGCTCTTGCGCGTGCTCGAGTCGCGCGTGGTGCGCCGGCTCGGCGGCGCCAAGACCATCCCCATCGACGTGCGCGTCGTCTCCGCGACCAACCGCGACCTGCCGCTCGAGGTCGCCGCCGGCCGCTTTCGCGAAGATCTGTACTACCGCCTCGCCGTCGTCACCCTGACGGTGCCGCCGCTGCGCGAGCGGCGCGAGGATGTGCCGCTCCTCGCCGCGCGCTTTCTGCGCGATCTCGGCGTCGAGCCGTCGCGCCTGCTCACGCGCGAGTCGCTCGACGCGCTCGTGCGCCACGCGTGGCCGGGAAACGTGCGCGAGCTGCGCAACACGCTCGAGCGCGCCGTCGCCCTCTCCGAGCCGCTCGTGGTCGCGGCGCCGACGGCGGCGCCGACGGCGAGCGAAACGCCCGCGGCACTTATTGTCGACCTGACGCAACCACTGCGCGTCGGTCGCCAGCGCGTGGTCGACGCCTGGGAGCGCGCCTACGTCACGCGCCTCCTCGACGAATGCGGCGGTAACGTCTCCGAAGCGTCGCGCCGCGCCGGCCTCGAGCGCATGTCGATGTACCGCCTCTTGCACCGCCTCGGCCTGCGCTGAGCACGCGCTGAGCGCGCTCAGTACTGCGCGAGAAACGCGTCGATCGCCGGCTTGTTGCGCGTCCACGAGGTCGCGCAGGCGCGCACGCTCTCGAGCGCGTCGTCGAGCTCGTGCGGGGCGCCCGGATGGGTCTTGGCGCGCGGACCCAGGAACGCCTCGGCCGCCGCGCGATGCTTCTCGTCGCAGAACGCCTGCGGCACGTGGCCGAAGAAGCGCATCGCGTCGTCCTCGCGCATCTTGGCGACGAGCCCGTCGAAGTGCTGCTGCAGCCACGCCCAGGTCGCCTCGCGCGCCTCGCGCGCGAACAGCGATCGATAGAGCACGCCCACGGTCTCGCGCTGGTCGAACTCGTCGCCGTTGACCAGCGCCAGCGCGCGCGTCTGCAGCGCCGGCGCGTAGAAGCCGCCGAGCGCGCCGAGCAAGATCGATCGCTCGCGCCGATCTTTGACGTGCCGCGCTTCGTCGAGCAGCCGATCGAACAGCTTCGGATCGTTCGACAGCGCCGCGATCCCCAGGACCGGGCCCACCATGTCGGGCGCGACCGCGCGCCGATCGCGCAGCCAACGCTCGGCGAGCTTGCGCGCTTCGCCGACGATCGTCTTGTCGTGAACGTAGCGCGCCATGAAAGCGAGCAGCGTCGGCCGCAGGCTCGCCATCTCCGGATCTTCGCCCGGCTTCGGCGCCCAGCCGACGGTGCGCGCGCGCGGCCCGAGCATTTTGGCGACCGCGCGCCCGAAGGCCGCCTCGCCCTTGTCGTCGAGCTCGCGCGGGTCGAGCAGGCCGAGCAGCTCGACCGCGTGCGCGAACACGCGCAAATCGTCGGCGCCGAGAAACGCCGGCAACAGCGCCAGCGCGTCGCCGAGCGGCAGCGTGCCCTGATCGACCTCGGCGCTCACGTCGGCGGCCAGGTGCGTGCGCTCCTTGATGGTCAGCGCCGTCGAGAACACCGGCCGCAGCGCCGCCAGCGACGCCGCGTCGTAACGCACGTGGTAGTAGCCGGCCGCGTCGGCGTTGGCCATCAGCCACGTCGGGCAGCTCGGCAGCGCCACCTCCTTCTGGCGCGCCTCGAGCAGTGTGCAGCTGGCGCCGCCCTGCCACTTCAAGCACACCGGCACCTTCCACAGCGACGGCGAGTCTCGATCGGCCGCGTTGAAGAAGCGCTTC
>DASXOU010000348.1:0-1615 GCA_036494045.1 Polyangia bacterium
GCCGCGGTGGTCGAGAGCCCGCCGCCGCGCGGGTCGTCGGGCGATCGCTGACCGCGGCGCTCGCGGCTACGTGGACGTCAGCGAGCGCACGACGTCGATGCCGATGGCGCCCACCGTGACCAGCAGCAGCACCGCGAAGCTCAGCCGCAGGATCTGGTTCGACACCCGCGCCGTCGTCCGCGCCCCCAGCTGCGAGCCGATCGACGAGCCGGCCAGGATGGCCAGCGCCACCCGCAGGTCGACGTTGCCGCGCAGCGCGTGCTCCACCGTCCCCACCAGCACCGTCGCGAACAAGAGCAGGATGCCGGTGCCGGCGGCGTCCTTGATCGAAAAGCCGTAGCCGTACACGAGCACGGGCAGAAGCGCGACGCCGCCGCCGATGCCGAGCAGGCCCGAGAGCAACCCGGTCGCGAAGCCGATGTACGCCATCACGGTCACGCTCACGCGCGGGATGCCAACCTCGGGCAAGGAGATGTACGGCGGCAGGCCGTAACGGACCAGCGGCGCCGTCGTCGAGGCGTGCCCCTCGCTGGCGGGAGCGCGCGCCGCCTTGCGCGCGGCGTTCAGCGTCATCGACGCGGCGAAGAGCAGCATCGCGGCGTAGATGCCTTCGAGCGTGAGCGTCACGATCGAGACCGGGCGGCCGCGCGCGTTCATGAAGTTGCCGAGCGACGCCAGCACGGTGAGCAGGCGCGTGCCGGCGTCGACGCCGAAGATCGACGCGCCCACCATCACGAAGTCGACGCGCAATTCGCCGTGCTGATACTGGCGGTGCTTCAAGAACGAGCCGATCGAGGTGCCGATCTTTTGGCACAGCGCCGAGCCGACGGCGATCGGCATCGGGATCTTGAACGACAGCGACAAAAGCGGCGTCAGGATGAAGCCGCCGCCGACGCCGAACATGCCGGCGACGAAGCCGATGGCGAGCCCGACGGCGACGAGCGCCGGCAGCGACACCATCACGCCGCTGACGTCGATGTGCATCTACAGGTAGTACTCGAGCTCGGGCATGGCAGGTTTCTTGGGCGGCGTCGTCGGCGGGCGCCGCTTCTCGATCGCGCGCGTCACGCCCCAGGTGACGAGGCCCCAAGCGAGCGGGGCCAGGATGCAGGCCGCGACGTACAAGACGGTGCCGAGCATCAGGCGTCCTTGGCGCGCGCTTGTCGGATGAGGAGCACGCACAACGCGGCGAACATGCCGAAGCCGATGAGATCGCCGCCGAGCCCGAGCTTGTCGAAGTAGCCGTGGCCGATATTGAGGACGTTGGCCAGGTTGCCGCCGAAGCCGATGAGCAGCGCGATGGCGATGCCGGCGAGCGAGCCGCCGGCGACGAGTCCGGTGGCGTAGAGCATGCCTGGGCCGATCTCGCCCTCCTCAGGCGTCTTGCGCATCTTGTCGGCGAACATCTTCATGAGGCCGCCGATCCAGATCGGCGCCGTCGTCGATATCGGCAGGTACGCGCCGACGGCCCACGACAGCGCGTGCGCGCCGGCGAGCTGCGCCATCCACGCCAGGAACACGCCGACGAGCACCGGACCCCACGGCAGCTTCTGCGCCAGGAGGCCCTTGATGATCGTGGCCATCAGCGTGCCTTGCGGCGCCGGCATCCTCGCCG
>DASXOU010000349.1:0-2094 GCA_036494045.1 Polyangia bacterium
CGAGGCACGCGAGCACGGCGAGGATGCCGAGCCGCAGCGCGAGCCTGAGGCGCAGCCGGCGCGTTTCGTAGCGATGTTGCGAGAGCACGCTCTTGGCCTCGTGCGCGACGCGCCGGACGTCGCCGCGCGAACGCGCCAGCCAGTCGGCGGGAACGGCGACGAGATTGTCGCACTTGCAATAGGCGCAGCGCACGCCGAGCGCGTTGGGCGGCACGCTCAAGGGCGCGCCACAGTCGCGGCAGCGCGCCGGTCCGCCTGGGCGCGCCGGCGGATGCGCGGCGAGCGCGCGCTGCAGCCGTCCGAGATCGACCGCGCGACGGCGGCCGAACAGCGCGAGCGCCAGGATCGCGCCGAACGCGACGAAGCCGCTGCCGAAGATGACCAGCGCCTGCTCGGCGTGCGACAGCCAATCGCGCGCGTTGACGTGCAGCCACGCGCCCGCGTGATCGATCGCCGTGTTGAACAGGTGCACGACCAGGATGAAGACCAGGAGCGCCGTCAGAAGCACGCGTCCGACGCCGCCGGTCAGCGTGGCCATCGCGCGCATGAGCGCCGACGGCGGACGGCCGAGCGTGGCGAAGGCCTGGTGCGTGAGCGCGTCGGCGGCGACCTCGCGCTCGGCGACGTCGAGCGCGGCGCGATAGGCCGCGGGCATCGCCATCGCCGCGCCGCAAAACGGGCAGCGCGCCTCGGCGTCGCGCGACAGCGGCACCGGCGCGGCGCAGGCGCTGCAGGTGAGCACCGACAGCTTCGGATCGGCGGCGGCCACGGGTGTCCGTCGCGATCATAACAAATGGACGTCGATTGTTCTTGGCCGCGGGCGCGCGTGCTCGCTAGCATGGGCACGCGACATGAATCGGTGGTGCGCGATTTTCGCCGTCGCGTCGCTGGCGGCGGCCGGGGGATGCGGCGGCTCGGGCGGCGGCGGGCCGACGTTCATCGCGCTGGCGAGCGACTTCGACGGATTTACGGCGTGGTACTCGGCGGCGCTGCCGCCCAATCCGCTGTCGGCGACGGTCGATCCCGCCGGCACCCACGTCGGCTTTCTCAATCGGCGCCCGCCGCTCGGCGCCAAGAGCTATCCGGTCGGCACCATCCTCGTCAAAGCGATCGAGCCGGCTGCCGACGAGACGACGTGGGAGATGTTTGGCATGGCCAAGCGCGGCGGCGGCTTCAACACCGGCGGAGCCGACGCCGACGGCTGGGAGTATTTCCTCTTGCGCGTCGACGGCGACGGCAATCCGTACATCACCTCGCGCGGCCTCATGCCTGCGAACGACGGCTCCGACATGGGCGCGGGCGCCTACGCGCCGGGCGGCGCCGCCGGCGGATGCAACTACTGCCACGGCCGCGACGCCTACGCGCCGACCGACCACATCATCAGCCCGCCGCTCATTCCCGCGGCGACGGCGGAGTAGTCAAACTTTTTTGATATCGGCGCGCACCCGCGCTTGGCACGGTGAGGCCCATGCGTTGTTCCTGGATTCCGTTCGCACTGTTCGCGCTCGTTGGATGCAACACGCAAAAGGCGCGCCCGGCCGAAATGCAGGCCGAGGCCAGCCGCGACGCCTGCGCGTACGGCGCCGGAATGAACGCGCGCGATACGGTCGGCGCGATCTTTCCTACCGGAAAGGATATCCCGATCGATCACATCGTTCTCATCATGCAGGAGAATCGATCGTTCGATCATTATTATTCCCATTTGCCGATGCCTGGTATCGATGCCGCGCCGGAGACCGATACCAATCCCGATTCGAATGGAAACCTGATTCAGCGCTTTCATTTCACGAGCAAATGCATGCCCGGCGGCGATCACGGTTGGGACGCCGAGCACGCCAACCTCGACGGCGGAAAGCTCGACGGCTTCGTCAAGACCAACGATTCGCCGGTGCCGATGGGGTATTACACGGGCGACGATCTTCCTTATTACTATGCGCTGGCGCAGACGTTCGCGATCTCGGACCGCCATTTCTGCTCGGTCTTGGCGCCGACCTGGCCCAATCGAATGTTCTATTTCGCCGGTACGTCGTGGGGGATTACCGATAATTCGTTTCCCGGGCCGGATCCCAACGGAAACGAATATCCGAACGTCTT
>DASXOU010000350.1:0-15736 GCA_036494045.1 Polyangia bacterium
GCGCGCCACAGGAGCAGCTCGAGCGGATTGAGCGACAGCTCGCCGGTGCCGCGCACGCTCAAGGTCTCGCCGCGCCCATCGGGCTCGGCGCCGAGCCCGACGGCGATGCCGAGCCCGACGAGCGGCCCCGGCGCCGGCAGAAATCCATAGAGCCGCACGTCGCCGAGCCGCGCGACGAGGCGCTGGCCGCCGGCCGCCTCCAGCGTCACGCGCGCCGTCACCGCCGCGACGCTGTCGCCGACGCGCGCCCGCGCCATCAGCTCGATGCGCCCCTTGACGAGTCGCGCGCACAGCCCGCCGATGCCGAGCCGCGCAAGGCGCGTGCGCCCGTCGAGCCACGCCTGCAGGCGCGCGCCGTCGACGGAGATCTCGCAGGCGCCGAAGTCGCAACGCCGATTCTGAAAGCGCGTCACGCCGCCCGAGACGTCGAAGGGGAAGCGCAGGTTGGGCACGCGCAGCTCGAGCCGCTCGACGTCACACAAGGCGAGCGGCAGCTTCTCGCCCAGGCCGAGCACGCCTTTGCCGTCGACGAAGCGGAGCGCGAAGGGCAGCTCGCTCATCGGGCCACCTTGGCGCTCACGGCTGCCCTTCGTCGCGATGCTCGGCGCGATAATCGGCGAGCAACGTCAAGACGCGCTCGAGCAGCTCCGCCGGCACCAGCGGCAAGCGATCGCGCAGCGCGCGCGACTCGAAGAAGAACTGCGACACCGTCGCGGGCAAGAGCGGCAAGATGGTGAGCCCCTGCTTGGCGAAGAGGCCGCCGAGGAGCGCGTCGTCCTGCTCGCGCCCCATCTCTTCGCACAAGCTGGCCGCCTTGGCCGCCGCGTTGCGCACGATCGCCTTCCACGCCTCCGGCAGCGGATCGAACGCGCGATTGGAGATGAGGATGCACGCATCGAGCGACGCGAGCCGAAGCGGCAAGAGATACTTCGCGCGCGTCGACCATTGAAACGCCAGCGCCGCCGCCGGCGCGGCCACGAAGCCGTCGACCTTGCCGGCGTCGTAGAGCCGTCCGGCCTCGGGCAGATCGGCGCGCACCGTCGAGAAGCCGAGCCCGTCGAGCCCGGGCGAGAGCGTGTTGTCGTCGCCCCAGGTCCACAGCCTGGTCGCCTTGGCCTCGGCGAGCGTGCGCAGGGGACGGCGCGAGAAGATCAATTCGGGACCGATGCCGACGAGCCCCAGGTTGACGAAGCCGGAGCGGCGGAACTCTTCGTCGAGCACGGGCTTGAGGCGCCCGAGCACGTAGTTGAGCTCGCCGCGCCCTTGAAACAGCCCGAGCACGCGCATCACCCGCATCGACGGCGCCGCGCGCATGCACATCATGCCGCCCGAGAAGACGCCGTCGAGCTGATCGCGCTTGACGCGCTCGAGCATCTGCATCTCGTCGCCGGCGATGCCGCCGAAGTAGATCTTGAGGCGCAGCTGCCCGCCGGTCTCCTTTTCCACCTGCTGCTGAAAGGCGTGGATCTCGCGCCACCACAGCGTGCCTTCCGGGACCGGCGTGGCCATGCGGATCACCGTCTGCGCGCGTGCGGGCTCCGGTGCGGCGACGACGACAGCGACGGCGATGACGATGCAGGCGAAGGCGCGCACGGGCGCCTCAATTTACCACAGATCGCCGCGCCCGCTCTCAGCGCTCCTCGACGCCCCGATGCACCGCGCGGTAGTCGGCGAGCATGCCGAGCACGCGCAAGAGCAGCGAGTGCGCCACCAGCTTGTCGCCGAGCCGCTCGCGCGCCGCCTGCGCGGTGGCGAAGAATTCGGCGCGGAAGAACTCGCTCACCGGCACGTGCTTGACGCCCTGCTTGGCGAAGAGGCCGCCGAGGAGCGCGTCGTCCTGCTCGCGCCCGATCACCTCCATGCGCGCGATGGTGCGCGCCGCCGCCTGGCGCACCGAGCGCTGCCCTTCGACCGAGAGCTGATCGAACGCGCGACTGGCGATGAGGATGCAGCCGCGCAGAAAGCTCGGCCGCAGCTCGGTGAAGTAGTGCACCTGCGTCGACCACTGAAACGCCAGCGCCGCCGTCGGCACCGCGATGAAGCCGTCGAACATGCCGTGCTCGCGATCGCTGAACGCTGTCTCGAGCGGCCGCGGCACCAGCGTCAGGCCCATGGCCGTGAGCTGCTCGCGGAAGACGTCGTCGAGATCCCAGATCCACATGCGCGTCTTTTTCAGATCCTCGAACGACGTCAACGGCGTGTTCGAGAAGATGATGTCGGGACCGATGCCCATCTCGCCGAGGTTGACGAAGCCGGCGTGCAAGAGCTCCTCGTCGAAGGTGTCCTTGAGCCGCCCGGAGACGAACGCCGACTCGTCGCGGCTCTGGAACAGTCCGACGATGCGCAGCGCCCGCATCGACGGCGCCAGCTTGGCGCACAGCATCCCGGCCGAGGCGACGCCGTCGAGCTGCTCGCGCTTGATGCGCTCGAGCATCTGCAGCTCGTTGCCGGCGATGCCGCCGAGGTACCACTTCATTCGTACCTGACCGTGGGTCAGCTCGGCGACGTCGCGCTCGAACGAGTGGCCTTCGCGCGCCCACGCCGTGCCTTCGGGCGCCGCCGTCGCCATGCGCAGCAGCACTGGCGCGCCCTCGGCACGCGCCGTCGCCGCCGTCGCCGCCACGATGCCGATCGCGACGATCGCGCGCATGGTCGTCGCGATCATCGCGTCTTCTCGCCTTCGAGCATGCGGTGCTCGGCGCGATAATCGGCGAGCAGCGTGAGCACGCGCTGCAAGAGCTCCGGCTTGATGAGCGTGCCGCGCGCCGCGATCTGCTCGCGCGCGGCGCGCGCCTGCGCGAAGAAGTCGGCGCGGAACGTCTCGGTCGGCACCACCGTCTTGATCCCCTGCTTGCCGAACAGCCCGCCGAGCAGCTCCTCGTCTTGCCGCCGCCCGAGCTGCTCGAGCTGCATCATGCCGGCCGCGCTCGAGTTGAGCAGCGCATTGCGCGCCTCGAGCGGCAGCGGATCGAACGCGCGCGTGGTGATGAGCACGCACGCGCGCAAAAACCCGACGCGCAGATCGGTCACGTAGCGCGCCTCCGTCGACCACTGAAACGCCAGCGCCGAGGTCGGCACCGCGATGAAGCCGTCGACGCGCTTTTCGTCGTAGGCGGCGTACGCCTGATCGACCGGCATCGGCACCACGTGCACGCCCAGCATCGGCCAGGTGGCGACGAACACGTCGTCGAGGTTCCAGGTCCACAGCTTGTCGCGCTTGAGGTCGTCCATCGAGCGTACCGGCTCGCGCGAGAAGATCATATCGGGCCCGATGCCGACGTCGCCGAGGTTGACGAAGCCCTCCCTGCGGAAATCCTCGTCGAAGAGCGCCTTGAGCCGCCCGGCCACGTAGCCCGACTCGTCGCGCGTCTGAAAGAGCCCGACCGTGCGCAAGACCCGCATCGACGGCGACAGCCGCTGGCACAACATCCCCGCCGAGACGATGCCGTCGAGCTGCTCCTTGCGCATGCGCGACAGCATCTGCAGCTCGTCGCCGGCGATGCCGCCGAAGTACCACTTCGAGGTCACCGCGCCGTGGGTCGCCTCCGACAGGGCCGCGCTCGTTTGCTTGGCGATGCGCGCCCAGGCGGTGCCGTCGGGCGCGACGGTGCCGAAGCGCAGGACGATCGGGTCGGCGTGCGCGCCGGCGGCGCCGGCAACGACGGTGGCGACGGCGAGGGCGGCGAGGGCGCGAGGCATGGGTGGGCTCAGTGTTTTTCGTTTTTATGCGCGCTACGATATTCGGCCAGCCACGCCGACACCTCGGCCAGCGTCCCCGGGGGCGCCAGCCGCTCCGCCTCTTTTTGTGTCTCGCGCGCCGCCGCGTCGAACTCCGCCTGCAGCGTCGCCGGCACCGGCAGCATCTGCAAGCCCTGACGCGCGAACAGCCCACCCATCAGCGACTGATCCATCTCTGTCGTCGCGTGCTGGATGCGGATCTGCAGCTTGGCCGCCGCGCTCTCGATCGCCTGCTGATCGTCGTGCGTCAGTGAATCCCACGCGCGCCGCGCCACCAACATGCAGCCGGTCAGATAGCCGACGCGCAGATCCATCGCGTAGCGCGCCTGCGTCGACCATTGAAACGCCAGCGCCGCCGACGGCAATCCGACGAAGCTGTCGACCTTGCCGTCGTCGTAGGCGTGCAACGAGCCTTCGACCGGCAGCGGCACCACGCGGATGCCCATGGCCGTCAGCTGCGTGCGCAGCACCTCGTCGAGGCTCCACAGCCACGGCCTCAGCTTCTTCAGATCCGCCATCGTGCGGATCGGCGTGCGCGAGAAGAACACTGAGAAGCCGATGCCCGCCGTCGCCAAATCGACGTAGCCCTCCTTGGCGAACTCGGCGTCGATGATCGGCTTGAGCCGCCCGATCACGTAGTGCACCTCGTCGGGCTCGCGGAACTCGGCCGCCATGCCGGTGGCGCGCATCGTCGGCGCCAGCCGCTGGCAGAGCATGCCGCCCGAGAGGATGCCGTCGATCTGATCGCGCTTGACGCGCTCGTGCGACTGCAGCTCGTCGCCGGCGACGCCGCTGAGGTACCACTTGATCTGCACGTTGTCGTGCGTGGCGGTGCCGACCTCGCGGCCGAACGCCTTGAGCTCGCGCGCCCACAAGGTGCCGTCGGGCGCGATCGACGCCAGTCGCCAGACCACCGGGTCGGCCGCGGCCGGCGCCGACAGAGTGCCAAGGATCGAGAGAACGACGAGCGCGCGCATCAGTGATGATCCGATCGATAGTCGGCGAGCCAACCGTTGATCTCGTCGAGCAGCGGCTGCGGCGTCAGCGTCGCGCCCAGCCGCAGCCGCGCCGCCCGCGCCGCGTCGAGAAAATCGGTGCGAAACGTGCGCGACACCTCGACCCGGTGCATCCCCTGCTTCTCGAACAGCGAATGGATCAGCGTCTGATCCTGCTGCTCGCCCATGTCTTCCATGTGGCGCATGAGCCGCGCCGCCGCCGAGTGCACCGCCTTCTGCGTCTCGGTCGGCAGCGGATCGAACTCCGCCTGCGCGACGACGAGACAGCCGAGCACGTAGCCGACGCGAAGATCGGTGTAGTAGCGCGCGCGCGCCGACCACTGGAACGCCAGCGCCGCGGCGGGAATGCCGATGAAGCCATCGAGCTTGCCGGCCTCGAAGGCGTCGAGCGCGCGCTCGAGCGGCAGCGGCTCGGCGTGGATGCCGATGCTCGGCATCTCCGAGCGATAGACGTCGTCGAGATCCCAGATCCAGTAGCGTCCCCGCTGCAGCTCCGCGAGCGAGCTCACGGGCGTGCGTGAGAAGATGATGTCGCTGCCGAAGCCGGCCTCGCCGAGGTTGACGTAGCCGGCGTGCGCGAACTCGGTGTCGAGCCGCGGCTTGAGTCGCCCCAGCACGTAGAGCGACTCTTCGCGGCTCTGGAACAGCCCCACGATGTGCACGGCGCGCATCGTCGGCGCCAGCCGCTGGCACAACATCCCGCCCGAGGCGACGCCGTCGAGCTGGCCGCGGCGAACGCGCGCGATCATCTCCTGCTCGTCGCCGGCGATGCCGCCGAAGTACCACTTGATGGCGAGCTCGCCGTGCGTCTCGGCTTCGACCTCGCGCGCGAACGTGCGCGACAGCCGCGCCCACTCGGTGCCGTCGGGTGCCACCGTCGCGAATCGCAAGACATGTTTTTCGGCTCCCCCCACGTTCGAAATCAACAGCGCCGCGAGCTGACAGCCGATCGCCGACAGCCGCAACGCGCTCATTGCCCGCGGCTCATCGCTTCACGGCTTCGGCCTGATGGCCGGCGCGATACTCCGCCAGCATCCGCTCGACGCGCTCGAGGATCGCCGGCGCCAACAGCGCCGCCCCCAGCTTGTGCGTGGCCGCGCGCGACGCCTCGTTGAACTGCGTCTGGAACTGCGGCGAGACCTGCACCTTGACCAGCCCCTGCTTCTCGAGGAGGCCATTGACGAGCGAGTGATCGAGGTGCTCCGACACCGCGCTGAAGCGGTTCATGAACTTCGCCGACGACGTCACCAGCACCTGCTTGAGCTCGTTGGGCAACGGATCGATCGCCGAGTTCGCCACCACCAGGCACGCCGGCAGCGCGGTGGCGCCGAGCTCGCTCACGTAGCTGGCCTCGGTCGTCCATTGATAAGCGAGCGCCGCGCCCGGCACGCAGAAGAACGCGTCGTAGCTCTTGTGCCGCCACGCCTCCGAGTGCTCGTCGATGGTGGTGACGATGGTCTTCATGCCCATGCCGGCCGCCGCCGCCTGCCACACCGGATCGAGATTCCACGCCCACATGCGCATGTGGAGCAGCTCGTCGAGCGAGCGCACCGGCGTGCGCGAGAAGAGCACGTCGATGCCGAAGACCGCCTCGCCGAGGTTGGTGAAGCCCGATTTGCGGAACTCCTCGTCGAGCTCGGGCTTCATGCGGCCCATGAGGTAGATGAACTCTTCGCGCGACTCGAACACGCCGGGCACGCGCGCCACGCGCAGCGAAGGCGCCAGCCGCTGGCAGAAGATCGCGCCCGCTTCGCCGTCGAGCTGGCCGCGCTTGATGCGATCGAGCGCCGTCAGCTCGTCGCCGGCCATGCCGCCGAGGTACCACTTCATGCGCAGCTCGCCCTGGGACTGCGTCTCGACGTCGGCGGCGTACGCCTTGAGCGCGCGCGCCCACTCGGTGCCGTCGGGCGCGATCGCCGCCATGCGCAACGTGACCGGCTCTGCGTGGCACACAGACGCGAGGAGAATTGCCGACAGCTGACAGCCGATCGCCGACAGCTTCTTCATTTGCCACCGGGCGACAGCAGCATGTGCAGCGTCTGTCCCTGCGTCAGCGTGATCTTCGTCGACGCCTTGTGCCCGGCGCCGTCGCGCACCTCGACGACGTGCTCGCCGAGCGGCTCGTGGATGCCGAGCGTCGGCGTCGTATAGCCGGTGTCGACGCCGTCGATCCACACCTCGGCCGCCGTGTTGGCGTCGACGAGCAGCGTGCCGCGCGGCTGCCGCTCCGGCGCCAGCGCCATCGACAACGTCGGATCGTGATCATCGGGCGTGAGCGCGCGCGTCGCCATCTCGTAGCCCGACTTCTCGATGCGCAGCTCGTGGAACTCGTCGTCGGTGACCTCGATCGTCGTCGGCGTCTCGCCGACCGCGACGCGCCCGTCGAGATACACGGTCGCGCCCTCCGGCACCGAGCGCACCTCGAGCTTGTGGCTCGCCGGCGGCAACACCACGTTGACCACCGCGTGCTCGCCCGCCTGCAGCGTCACCTGCCGCTCGACGACGCCGAGCTTGCCCTTCTTCAGCTTCACCGTGTGCGCGCCCGCCGCCAGCGACGGCACCATCGTCGGCGACGGCTCGGCGAAGGTCTTGCCGTCGATCTCGATCTGCGCGCCCGACGGCCGCGTCACCACCACGATCGCGCCGCCCTCGACCTTGGGCGGCGGCGGCTTGTTCATGCGCGAGAACGCGAACCCGGCGCCGGCGCCGACGATGGCCACCAGCGCCACCACCGCCGGCCAGCTCACGCGCGTCGACCAGCCCGTCTGCTGCGTGCGATGCGGCGCCGAGTGGCGCGCGTCGACCGTGCCTTCGCCGGTCACGCTCCGGTACACGCGGCGGCGGCTGCGCGCGATCGCCTCGGCCATCTCGCGCATCGACTGAAAGCGCGCCGACGGATCCTTGGCCAGCGCCTTGGCCAAAAGCTTGTCGATCTCCGGCGGCGCGTCGGGCACGTGATCCTCGACGCGATCCGGCTTCACCTGCAGCTGCTGATACAAGACCTGCACGTCGTCGCCGCCGGTGAACGGCGGCCGTCCGACGCACATCTCGAAGATCAAGCAGCCGAGCGAGTACACGTCCGAGCGCGCGTCGACTTCCTTGTTCGCGATCTGCTCGGGCGACATGTAATCGGGCGTGCCGACGATCTGCCCGGTGCGCGTCAGCCCCTTCTCCGACGAGACCGCCGCCACCTTCGCCAACCCGAAGTCGATGAGCTTGGGCTCGATCTCGTTCTCGGTGTCGGGCATGAGGATGACGTTCGACGGCTTGATGTCGCGATGCACGACGCCGCGCTGGTGCGCCGCCTCGAGCGCCCAACACAAGCGCTCGGCGATGTACATGGCGTCTATCGCCGGCAGCCGCTTCTTGTCGCGGATGACCTGCGCCAGCGTCGGACCGCGCACGTACTCCATGACGATGAACGTCGGATCGCCGACGACGAGATCGAGGAAGCGGGCGACGTTGCGATGCTCGACGGCGGCGATGGCCTCGGCTTCCTGCTGAAAGCGCATGCGGAAGGTCGCGTCGGCGAGAAGGTCCGGCTTCAGGACCTTGAGCGCGACCTTTTGTCCGATCGCCAGGTTCTCGGCGACGAACACCTGCCCCATCGCGCCGTCGCCGAGCGTCTGGATCAGCTTGTAGCGCCCGGCGATGACGTCGCCGACGAACAGCGGCTTCGTCTGCAACAGCTTGACGAGCGCTTCCGGGAGCGTATCGACGCGCGAAACGGCGCCGCGTGGCGGTTCCGGAAGTGGCGCGCCCCCCGTCGTATGCGCGGCCGGATCCTCCCCCGGCTTGAGCCTGATGCGATCGCTGTCGGATTGCTTGGACAGGGCGAAACCCCTCCACTGAGAATGGGGGAGCCCTTACTATACCAGATGCTTCGGGTTTAGTGAACGGCGAGCCCGCTCAGAACGGGCCCTTTTGACTACAGGGTTGATACGCGATGGGAGACTTACCGCCCACCTCGTACTCCAAGACTTCGCTGTTGACCTTGATGCGACCGTCGTCGCGCACCTCGGCGCATTTCTGCTTCGACCAATTGTCGACCAGCTCCGCCCATTTGGTGCGCTCGTACTCGCGCACGATGTCACTCTTTCGTTTCTCGAAGTCGGCCAGATCCGGATCGTGGTGCTCCTTGACGCGCACCACCACCCACGCCGAGCCGGCGTCGAACGGACCGGCGACCTCGCCCTGCTTGAGCTCGAAGGCGCGCTTGGCCAGCTCTTTGGAGATGCCGATGTCCTGCACCATGTCGCCGCGACGCGAGAACAAACCGGTCTCCTGCAGGTGCACCGGCTCGTTCGGCTTCTTCATCATCGCCTTGAGCTGACGCTCCTCGGCGCTGTCGTTCGGATTCGACTCTTCCTTCGGCAAGATGGTCTCGAGCTTCTCGCCCTTCTTGACGCGATCGATCACCGACTGCGCGTCGGCGCGCGCTTTTTCCTTCGCCTTGTCCTTGCGCACTTCGTCGGCGGCCATTTCCTTCTCGGCGTCGGCGAGCGGCACGTCGCCCTCGCGGAAGCCTTCGACCTCGACGAGCTCGAAGCCGCGCTCGGTGCGATCGGGCCCGACGAGATCGCCGACCTTGGCGGCGAAGATCTTCTTCTCGACGGCGTCGCCGAAGCCGGTGAAGCCCTTCTTGCGCCAGCCCATCTCGCCGCCGCGGCCCTTGGTGCGATCGTCGGTCGAGACGTCCTTGGCGACGGTGGCGAAGGGCGTGCCCGCCTTGATCTTGGCCTTGGCGTTCTCGACCTTGGTGCGCGCCGCCTCCGCCTGGTCTTGCGGAATCGTCTTGGGCGCGTCGACGACGATGTGGCGCAGCTTGGCCTGCTTGTCGAGGTTCTTGTAGAGGAACGAGCGCTCGTCGTACTGCTTCTTCAGCTCGTCGCCGTGCGCCTTGACGTAGGCGTCGACCTCGGCCGGCGACGGATCGGCGATCTCCTCCTCGTACTTGCGCTCGGGAAAGCGGCCGTACTCGAGGTTGACCTGCAGCCCGCGCGACTCGAACTCCTGCTTGACCTCGTCGGGCGAGACCTTCGCCGAGACGCGCAGCGCCTCGCGCAACTTGTCGGCGAGCATCTCGCGCTTCTGGATCTCGATGAAGTGCTGCACGGTGACGCCGAGCTGGTTCTGCGAGACCATCTTGAAGCGGTCGTAGTCGAACTTGCCGTCCTTGTAGACGTAGCTGTCGACGCGGCGCGGGACGCCCATCACCATCATCTTGCCGGCGTAGATCTGATCTTCGGCTTCCTTGCTCGAGACGTTGTAGCCGAGCCGCTCCGCCTCGGACGCAAACAGCTCGCGCTCGATCAGCCGATCCATCACGAACTCTTTGAGCCGCCGTTCGCGCGCGACTTGCGGCGGATACTGCGTGCCGCCGAGCGCGACGTAGGCGAAGTGGAAGTCCTGCTCGGAGACGGTGGCGCCGGCTATTTTGGCCGCGTACGCCGAGGTCACGCCGCTGTAGCCGAAGCCGCGCGAGCCGGGGCCGAAGCTGATGATGAACGCGGCGATGAGGATGCCGAACAGGACGTAGATGATCGCGTGGCGCGAATTGCGCCGCATGGCCTGCAACATGGCGCGTACCCTAGCGCACGAATCGGCCGGCGCAAAGGGCTATCATCATTGGCGAGATGCGATTGGACGAGCGGCTTTCGGCCGAGCTGGCGCCTTACGGCTACAACGGCTTCGGCGTGATCTCGCGCGCGCGCTTCGATGCGGCGGCACCGGCGCCGTTCCGCTGCGACGTCGTGCATCCGCCGACGCGCTCGGTGCTCGTCGTCGCTTCGGGCGGGCCGCAGCATTTTCGCGCGTTCCTCGAGTGGATCGCCGTCGATCCGATCGCGCGCCTGGCGCAAAAGGCGCATCCGCTCGACGCCTTCAGCGCCGAGCTGTTCGCGCGTCTCGCACTTGCCGGCGCGCGCGTCGTCTTCCCGACCTTCGCGGCGCCGCTGCGTCTCGACTTCGTGAAGATGGCCGAGCTCGCCGGGCTCGGGCGGCCGAGCGAGATTGGCCTCCTCGTCGACGCGCGCTTCGGCCCGTGGCTGGCGTTGCGCGCCGCCATCTTCACGCCCGAGGAATTGCCCGACGGCGCCGTCGCTACTCGCCTGTGCGACGGCTGCCCCGCGCCGTGCCGCGCGCCGGGCGATCCGCTCACGCGCCGCCTCGCGTGCGTCGTCGGCGCCGAGCACGCCTACGACGAGCTGCAGCGCATCTATCATTACGATCGCCCGCGCGGCCGGCGCCTTCTGTGCGAGCGCTTCGGCGTGAAAGACGAGGTTATTCCGGCAGCGCGATCTTGAAGTGGATGCCGGTGATCTCTTCGGTCGATTCGATCTGATCGTCGGTGACTTCTTCGAACTCCGCTTCCATCTCGACGACGACTTCGTCGAGATATAGCGGATGGTGCGAGCGGCGCCGCTCGGCGTCGCGCCGCTCGTGCTTGGCGTCGCGTACGCTCGGGCGTCCGACCGATTCGGCGCGGCGATCGCCCCAGCGACGGTCGCGCGCCAGCCGCATCTTGAGCCCGTCGAGGCTGCGCGGCGCCGGATCCATGCGCTCGGCGGCACCGACGCAGTTGTGGCAGAGGATGATCCAGCGTCCGCCCGGCGCGTTGCCGCGCACGCCGAGCTCGAAGTGGCGCAGATGCGTGCGCCGGCGATCTTCGCACGCGGCGCAGGCGGCGCCGGCACCGACGGGGCGCGCCTTGCACCAGGCAGCGTAGCAGCTGGCGCAGCGGCCGCGTCGCAGCGGAGCGTCGACGGGCGGCTCTCCGCATCCGCCGCAACGGACGAGCGTTTCCATTGTTCGTGGGTAACCCGGGTTCGCGAACCGCGCAAAAATTTGCTCGCCGCCGAACGCTGAGGGGCAAGCGTGGGCGGCCTCGGACTTGCTCGTCTTGCGAGCGTGCGCGCGTGGATTTCGGTGGTGGCGATCGTCGCCGGCTGCAGCGGAGCGGGGCAGCGCGCAACATCATCCACCGACGGCGATCCACTCTCCCAACCCGAAGTGCCGCTCGCCGCCGCCACGCTCCCCGGCAAGCTCGCCGCCGCCTGGCCGCTTCCGATCGCGCGCGGCGCCAACGCCTGGCTCCTGCCGTACGCCAACGGCGGCGAAGTCTACGCGCGCTTCGTCGCCGACGACGGCAGCACCGACGATCGCGACCTCGACCACGGCACCATCGTCGGCGCCGCCGCGCTCGCCGACGGCTTCGCGCTCGCAGTCGCCGACGGCGCCGACGCGCGCGTGCACTTCCTCGCCAGCGACGGCAGCGACGCGGTGGTTAGCGCCACCAACCTCTTCGCCGGCGGCGCCTCCGCCGTGCCCGGCATCGCCAGCGACGGCAGCTGCGTGCTCGTCGTCGCCGTCACCGGCGGCGACATCGCCGCCGACGGGCCGACGCCGCTGTCGGCCGCGCTCGCGCTCGTCGACCACGACGGCGGCGCGCGCGCGATTCCGCTCGGCGGCGTCGACGCCGCGCCCGCGCCGTGGGGCGACACGCAAGGCTTCATCGTCGGCGCCACCCTCGTCGTCGACGGCAGCGGCGTCGTTGCGCCGGCGCCGGGCCGCCAGATCCGCGACGCGCGCCTCTTCCGCCGCGCGTCCGCCGCCGGCGCGCAGCCGACGAGCGACATCATCTCGCTCGACGGCAGCATCTGGCGCGACGTCGGCGGCCTGGTCGGCTGGGCCGGCCGCGGCGACGACGGCGACGGCGCCGCGCTCGAGCTCGTGACCGACAACGGGCGCGCCCTCGTCGAGGTGGGACAAGACCTCACACAGCGCTCGTCGGTCGCGCTGCCGTCGACGACGCGCGGCGACGGTGGCCAATCGTGGATCGCCGGCGTCTCCGGCGCGCACGTCGTGTGGGCGTCGACGGTCGAGAACGATCCTGTCTTCGCCATCTTGGACGCGTCTCGGATGCGCGTCCAAGGCGGCGTCACGCGCATCCGCAACGCAACTTCGCGAACGACGATCGTTTCGCCGGGCGCCGCCGCCGTCCTGCTGGCGTGGAGCGAAGCGGGCGGCGTGGTGCGTTATGGGCTGGCGCCATGGTAGGCGCGCGCGTCTCCGTCGGTAACGGTCGCAGCGTAAGCCAGCTTGCGAGCGACGAATTTCTTGAACCCACCCCTTGAGCGTGGTAACTCACAATGCAAAGACCACCGCGTGCGATCGCCGCGTCATAGCGAGCCCACGCGACTGAGATAGATGGAGCGCGAGCATGTTGTTTGATTGGGTGTACGGGCTGTTCTCGAACGATCTCGCCATCGATCTCGGAACCGCGACGACGCTCACCTTCGTCAAGGGCAAGGGCATCGTCTCGAACGAGCCGTCGGTGGTTGCGGTGCAGCGCGCCGGCAACGGCGTGAAGAAGGTCCTCGCCGTCGGAAAAGAGGCGAAGGAGATGCTCGGCCGCACGCCGGGCAACATCGTCGCCGTGCGTCCGATGAAGGACGGCGTCATCGCCGACTTCGAGGTCACCGAGGCGATGCTGCGCTACTTCATCACGCGCGCGCACAACCGTCGCACGCTGGTTCGGCCACGCATCATCATCTGCGTACCGTCGGGAATCACCGAAGTCGAGAAGCGCGCGGTGCGCGACTCGGCGCTCGCCGCCGGCGCGCGCGAGGTCTACTTGATCGAAGAGCCGATGGCGGCGGCGATCGGCGCGGGACTTCCGATCACCGAGCCGTCGGGAAACATGATCGTCGACATCGGCGGCGGCACGACGGAGGTCGCGGTGATCTCGCTCGCCGGCATCGTCATGTCGAAGTCGATCCGCGTCGGCGGCGACAAGATGGACGAAGCGATCGTTCAGCACATCAAGCGCAAGTACAACCTGCTCATCGGCGAGCGCACCGCCGAGGACATCAAGAAGCAGATCGGCTCCGCCTATCCGATGGAAGAGGTCATGACCGTCGAGGTCAAGGGGCGCGACCTCGTCGCCGGCGTGCCCAAGACGCTGACCATCAACTCGGACGAAATTCGCGACGCGCTCGCCGAGCCGGTGAACGCCATCGTCGAAGCGGTGCGCGTCGTGCTCGAGCGTACGCCGCCGGAGTTGTCGGCCGACATCGTCGATCGCGGCATCGTGCTGTCGGGCGGCGGGTCACAGCTCAAGAACCTCGACGTGCTGTTGCGCGAGGAGACCGGCCTGCCGGTGATGGTGTCGGAGAATCCGCAGCTCGCGGTGGTCCTCGGCACCGGCAAGGCGCTCGACGAGCTGAAGCTGCTCAAGGAAGTCACGATCCACTGAGCCGTAGGAGGTGGCGTCCTTGACGCTGACGCGCAGAGCACGAGAGCTCGTCATCGTCGCGACGCTGCTGGCGGTACCGGTGTTGTTCTTGCGCGCGAATCTTGCCGCGACCGATCACCTGAACGTCGTCGACCGCGCCATTTTGCGCGTGTCGGCGCCGCTGCAAGCGGGCATCACGGGAATCGCGCGCGGCGTCGGCAACAGCTGGACGAGGTACATCGCGCTCGTGCACGTCAAAGCGGACAACGCCCGGCTCACCGACGAGAACGCGCGGCTGCGGGTCGAGCTCGCGGCGGCGCAGCAGGCGGCGGCGCGCGAGGGCGAGCTGGAGAAGCTGCTGGCGCTGCGCGCCGCGTTGCAGTTCGACACCATCGCGGCGCGCATCGTCGCCGTCGAGACCTCGGCCTTCTTTCGCGTCGTGCGCGTCAAGCTCGATCGCGGCGGCGACGAGGTCAAGCCGGGGATGGCGGTGATCGCGTCGGCGGGCGTGGTCGGGCGCGTGCAGCGCGTGTTCGGCGGCTGGTGCGACGTGCTGCTCGCCGCCGATCCGAAGTCGTCGATCGACGTCGTGGTCGCGCGCACCGGCGGGCGCGGCGTGGTCAAGGGCATCGCCGGCAGCGATCGCTATCGCACGCGCATCGAGTATCTCGAGCGCAAGGATGAAGCGGCGCAAGGCGACCTCGTGGTCACGAGCGGGCTCGGCGGCTTCTTTCCGCGCGATCTTCCCGTCGGCAAGATCGTGAAGGTCGACAAGCGTGGCTTCGGCCTGTACCAGGAGGTCGAGGTGCAGCCGGTCGTCGACTTCGGCAAGATCCGCGACGTGCTCGTGGTGGTGCCGCGCGAGGCGCAGCCCGCAGGGCCGACGCCGGAAGCGATCGCGCCGGGGGCCATCGCGCCCCCGGAGAAAGCGGCGTCGAAGTGAACGCGCAGCGCGCGATCGTGATGACGCTGGCGGTCTACGTCGGGCTCATCGTGACCTCGTCGCTGCAGGCGCTGTCGCCGTGGCGCGTCCCCACGCCCGAGGTGGCGCTCCTGGTCGTCCTGTATCTCGGGCTCGGCGGGCGCGGCTCGGCACCGTCGCTGCTCGGCCTGGCGCTGGTGATCGGCTATCTCGCCGATCTGTTCGCCGGATCGCCCAAGGGCCTCGAGTCGCTCACGCTCGGCGTGGCGATGCTGCTGGCGCGCGCGGCTTCGTCGCGGCTCGACGTGGCGACGCCGTGGCACACGATGGTGATCGCGCTCGTCGCCGCGCTGGCGCACGGCCTTTTGCAGTTGGCGATCTCGTCGTCGATGTACGGCGGCGACGCGGTCGCGGCGCTGCGCCTCGTGCCCACGACGGCGCTGACGACGGCATTGGTGGCACCGTTCGCCTTCCGCATCTTGCGCCGCCTCGATCGCCGGCTGGCGCCCGACGCCGCGCGGCTGAGGATGACGTGAGCGGAGCGCGCGCATGACCAAGTCGCGGCTCACTCCGCGCGCCAAGGGCACGCACGCGCCGCCGCGCCGCTTCGCGTGGGCGCAGGTCGGTGTCGCCGGCTGCTTCCTCCTGCTCGTAGGCCGGCTCTATCAGCTGCAGGTGATGTCGGGCGATTACTACATGCGCAAGAGCGCCGACAACTTCGTCAAGGAGCTCGAGCTGCCGGCGACGCGCGGGCAGATCCGCGATCGCAACGGCAAGGTGCTCGTCGACAATCGCCCCGCGTACAACGTCTATATCACCCCGCGC
>DASXOU010000351.1:0-1979 GCA_036494045.1 Polyangia bacterium
GGCGCCATGCTCGCCGGCGCCGACGAGGGCGCGTGATCGCCGTGGTTGCCGGCGCTGTTGCCCGGACCGCCGTTGCCGCCGTTGGCGTCGGGCGCGCCGTTGCCGTTCGCGCCGAAGTTGCCGTTGCCGTGTTGCTGCGGACGACCGCCGCCTTGCATGCCGCCGCCCTGCATTCCGCCGCCGTGCATGCCGCCGCCCTGCATGTGGCGCGGTCCGCCGTGATTCGGATTGCCGCCGCGACCACCACCGCCGCCGCCGCCGCCGCGTCCGCGACGACCACGACCGCCGGCACCGCCGCCGCCGCCGCTCGGCCCACCGCCGTGACCGCCGTGGCGCGGCGCGCCGCCCTGCTGCTCGAGGCCGCGCACGTACTCGATGAAGTTGGCGCGATCATCGAGCAGGTGGGCGTTGTTGCCACGTCCGCCGAAGCCGCGCTGCCGGCCGCCGCCACCGTCGAAGCGGTTGCCGACGTTGTCGTGCGGCTGCTGATCTTCGCGCGGGCGGCTGTTGCCGCTGCGCGCGCCGCGATGCTGCTTGCGCGACTCCATCGCCGCGGACAAGAGCTCCCCGACGAGCTGATCGAGGTCGATGCCTTCGGAGCGCGCCTGATACGCCAGATCGCGATGCAGCAGCTTCGAAATCTTGGCCGAAATCTCGCCGCTGAACGTCTCTTCGTCGACCGCGCGCGGCGGCGTCGATCCGTGCGAGAGGATGTTCGCCAGCTGGGCGTCGATCTCCTCTTCGAGCTTGGCGATCGCTTCGGCGCGCGTGGCGCCCTCGCCGCTGCAATGCTCGAGCTCCGGAGCGCGGGCGCTGAATATCTTGCGTTCGGAATCGAAGGTGACGGTGGCGCGATAATTCGGTTTCGACATTCCGATCAATCTCCTATGAAAGCCGTTTCTTGTTGCCGGGGGGAACCATTCGTCACATCGGCTGGCGCGGCATTTCGTCGCGGTCGTCGTCGACGGTGCGACGATCGACTGCCGATCTCAGGAGGGCAATGCCCGTTTTTTCGCGTTCGAAAACCCGCGCGCGCGGCCTTTATCGTAGTACGGGCGGCGCTCGGAGAGTCCATTCAACTCTACGGCCGGCGTCGGTGAAGTCAAGCGATAAAGGTCAAACCAATGTGGCCGACGTGCGTTCAATCATTGCTCACCGAGGCGGCGCGCGATACGATGCGCGCGTCGTGCCCACACAGCTTCGCTCGCACGGCTTGACCGATCAGGGGCGGCGTCGGCCGCACAACGAAGACGCGTTCATGTGCGATGACGCGCTCGGCCTGTTTGTCGTCGCCGACGGCGTCGGTGGTCACGCCAAGGGCGAGGTCGCCAGCCAGGAATCGGTCGAGCAGATCTGCGGCTTCGTGAAGCAGGGTCGCGCGCTCATCGGCGAATTTCTCAAGGAGCCGGGCCGCGACGACAAACGCGAAGGCGTGCGCCGCCTCCTCGAGAGCGCGGTCCAGAGCGCGTGCTACATGGTGTTCGGCCTCGCCGAGCTCGACCCGTCGCAGAAGGGGATGTCGACGACGATCTCGGCGCTGCTCATCGCCGGCGGCTACGGCGTGACGGCGCAGGTCGGCGATTCGCGCATCTATCGCGTGCGCAACGGCGTCGGCCAGCAGCTCACCGAAGATCACACGCTCGTCAACTACAAGCTCAAGCAGGGCCTGATCAGCGAAGCGGACGCGCGCACGATGAAGGGCAAGAACGTGATCACGCGCGCCGTCGGACACAAGGACTACGTCGAAGTCGATACGCGCGAGATCGAAGTGCAGCCGGGCGACCGATATCTGCTCTGCTCCGACGGGCTGCACGGCTATCTGCAAAACGGCGAGCTCGAGAGCGTGCTCTCGGCGGGGGCGCCGGAAGACTCGCCGCGCCGCTTCGTCGAGATGGCCAACGAGCGCGGCGGGCGCGACAACATCACCGTCGTGCTCGTCTTCGTCGACTGATTGGTTAAACCATTGCCGCGGTACGATC
>DASXOU010000352.1:0-4408 GCA_036494045.1 Polyangia bacterium
GTCGGCCGAGGCTTCGACGTTGCGGAAGCCGAGCGCCGCCAGCGCGGCGACGAGCTCGGCGCGCGCCGACGACGGATCGAGGAGCGCCACGATCGGAGGCGGCGGCGGCGCTTCGGGCGCGCCGAGCGTGGCGAAGATCGCCGAGACGCTCCGCCGCGTCGCCGTCAGCGCCTGCGTAAACGCGTCGCGATCGGCGAATCCGAGTCGTTTGGCGAGGAGGGCCGGGTCCTCGGGCAGGGCGTGCGTCTGCCGTCCTTCGGCGAGCTGCAGCCGATGCTCGACGCGGCGCAGGAACACATAGGCGTCGGCGAGCGCGCGATGCTCGCGCTCGGAGACGATGCCGGCGGTGCGCAGTCGATCGAGCGCGCGCAAGGTGCCGCGCTCGCGCAAGCTCGCGTTGCGGCCGCCGTGGACGAGCTGCAAGGCTTGCGTGAAGAACTCGACCTCGCGGATGCCGCCCGGTCCAAGCTTGACGTCATGCTCGGTCGCGCGCTCGCCGCGCATGCGCGCCATCAGCTCGTGGACCGCGCGAATGACCGCGGCGCCCGACGAGCGCGGCCACACGAACGGCGCCAGCATCGTTTCGGCTTCGGCGCCGAGCGCCCGGCCACTTTCATTCATTGGCGCGACGGCGCGCGCCTTGACCCACGCCTGCCGCTCCCATGGGCGGCCGAACGATTCGTAGTAGCGCTCGGCGGCGCCGAGCGAGTTGCACACGGGGCCGCGCGTGCCTTCGGGGCGCAGGCGCAGATCGACGCGAAAGACGAAGCCGTCGTCGGTGACGTCGGCGATGGCGCGGGTGAGCCGCTCGCACAGGCGCGCGAAGAACTCGTGCAACGAGAGCGCGCCGGCGGCGCCTTGATCGGTCTCGTACAAGTAGAGGAGATCGATGTCCGACGAAAAGTTGAGCTCCTCGCCGCCGAGCTTGCCCATGCCGAAGACGACGAAGCGGCACGGGCGCCCGTCGCTGGTGCGCGGCTCGCCGTGCTTGGCGACGAGCTCGGCGTGGATGCGCGCGAGCGCCGCGTCGAGGGTGACGTCGGCGAGATGCGCGAGCTCGCGCGCAACCTCGACCTGCGCGCCCCAGCCGAGCTCGCGCGCGCCGAGCCGCAGATACTCGGCGTTGCGATAGCGGCGCAGCGCGGCGGCCAGATCGTTGGGCTCGGCGCCGTCGCTGCCGTCGAGGATCGCGGCCAATTCGGCGCGCATCGTGGCCGCGTCCTTCTCGCGGCGCAGGAACGGATCGCGCGCGAGCGTCTGCAGGCGCGCCGGATCGCGGATGAGCGGCTGCGTCAGATACGGCGACTGCGACGCCAGCGCCAACAAGAGGCCCGCCGAATCGTCGTCGGTGACGATGCGCCCGAGCGCGTCGCCGGCCGCGTCGCAGAAGCGCGCGATCCGCGTCGGCGCGCCCTCGGGGTCGGGCCCCGCGGCAGCAGCCGCGAGCAGATGCGCGCGCTGATCCATCGATGGACTATAGTTCACGGATGCGGCTCTCCGCGGCAATCATGATCGTGGCCCTCGTCGGATGCGGCGGCGGCAACAGCGACAGCGGCGGCTCCGACGGCGGCGGCGCGACGCCGACGACGTGCACGCTCGCCATCACCGGCCCCGTCACCCAGGGCACGTACGAAAGCTGCCAAATCATGTCGACCGCCGCCGGCTATACCATCGACGCGCGCGGACTTCCCGGCTGCCCCGGTTGCGGCTTCGTCGCCAACGTCGCCAACAGCTCGCCGAACGCATGCAGCCCCGGCGTCACCCGCGTCTACGACTTCGATTCGCAAACGTTTCCCGACGGGCTCGCCCAGGGCGCCAGCAGCGACATCTCCCCGGGCTCGTGCACCATCGCGACGTCGCAGCTCGACCTCGCCGGCGGCCACTGGTCGGGCTCCTTCGACGCCTTCGTCGTCGCCAGCGACATGAATTTCCAGATCGTCGGCGAAGCGAAAATCCAAGTCAGCGGCGGCTTCTGAGCACTTGATCCGCCGACGCCGCGCGCCGATACTTTCGCGACATGTCGTCGCTCGCCACCGTCATCCTCGCCGCCGGCCTCGGCACGCGCATGAAGTCCGACAAGGCCAAGGTCCTCCACGCTGTCGCCGGCCGCCCGATGATCGAGTTCCCCGTCGCCCTGGCGCGCGCGCTCGGCTCCACGCGCGTCGTTTGCGTCCTCGGCCACCAGGCCGACGCCGTCCGCGCCGCCGTCGAGAAACGCTTCGGCGCCGGCGCCATCGAAGTCGCCATCCAGGCCGAGCAGCGCGGCACCGGCCACGCGGTCCTGCAAGCCGAGGCGCTGCTCGCCGATCACGACGGCCTCGTCCTCATCCTCTACGGCGACACGCCGCTGCTCTCTTCGGCGACGCTCGATCGGCTCGTCAAGGCCGCTTCGCCGACGACGCTGACGATGATGACGGCGCGCTTCGCCGATCCGCGCGGCTACGGCCGCGTCGTGCGCGACGGCAACGGCAAGCTCATCCGCATCGTCGAAGACAAGGACGCCAGCGCCGAGGAGAAGCGCATCGACGAGATCAACGCCGGCATCTACTGCGGCCCGGCGCGCTTCTTCCTCGACACGCTGCGCTCGGTGGGCAGCAACAACGCGCAGGGCGAGATCTACCTCACCGACGTCATGGAACGCGCCGCGCGCGAGCTCACCGTCGTCACCATCGTCGCCTCGGCCGACGAGGTCATGGGCTGCAACGATCGCGTGGACCTCGCGCGCGCCGATCGCATCCTGCGCGTGCGCCTCGCCGAGTCGCTCATGCGCGCCGGCGTCTCGGTGCGCGATCCCACGCGCCTCTACGTCGAGCCCGGCGTCGAGATCGGCCGCGACAGCGCGCTCGGCCCCGGCGTCGAGCTGCGCGGCAACGTCAAGATCGGAAGCGGCTGCACCATCGAGCAGGGCGCGGTCATCAGCGACTGCACGCTCGGCGATCGCGTGCACGTCAAGCCCTACTGCGTGCTGTCGGAATCGATCGTCGGCAACGGCGTGCAGATCGGCCCCTGGTGCCACGTTCGCCCGGGCAGCGTCATCGAGGACGACGTGCATCTCGGCAACTTCGTCGAGACCAAGAAGACGCGCATGGGCAAGGGCGCCAAGGCCAATCACTTGACCTACCTCGGCGACGCCGACGTCGGCGCCAAGGTCAACGTCGGCTGCGGCACCATCACCTGCAACTACGACGGCTACGTCAAGTCGCGCACCGTCATCGGGGACGGCGCGTTCATCGGCTCCGACACGCAGCTGGTCGCGCCGGTCACCGTCGGCGCCGGCGCGGTCACGGCCGCTGGCACGACGGTGTATCGCGACGTGCCCGCCGGCGCGCTCGCGCTCACGCGCCCCGAGATGGTCGTGGTCGCCGGCTGGGCCGAGAAGAAGCGGCAGCGCATGAGCGGCAACGGCGTTCACGCCAAGCCGAAGGCGAACGCCAAGCCGAAAGCGAACGAAAAGAAATCAGCGAAGAAAAAGCCCACCAAGGGCAAAGCGACGCGGCGCCGCGGTTGACAACCGATGCGTTCCGTCATAAACGACTGAACGGTCATTCAACACGCGGACACACGGTAAGGAGACTGTCATGGCGAAGGTTCCCGAGAACGCGCAGGAGCTGTTCAACGTCCAGGTTCCCGAGGCGCTGTCGAAGTTCCCCGACAAGGCGCGCGAGATCGGCGCAGTCTACCTGTTCAAGATCGCCGGTGACGGCGGCGGCACCTGGACCGTCGACCTGACGGCGAACCCGCCCGTGGTCACGCAGGGCGACAAGGGCAACGCGCAGTGCACGTTCGAAGTCCAGCACGACGACTTCAAGCAGATGCTGACCAATCCGGCGATGGGCATGCAGCTCTACTTCCAGGGCAAGCTCAAGGTCACCGGCGATCCGATGCTCGCCACCAAGCTGCAAAAGCTCTTCCAGCTCAACGGCTGATGCACGCGCCCCTCAAAGGGGTGCGGGTTCTCGATCTGTCGCGGCTCATCCCCGGGCCGTTCTGCACGCTCATCCTCTCGGACCTCGGCGCCTCCGTCGACAAGTTGGAGGACCCGCACGTAGGCGACTACTTGCGGGTTTTCCCGCCGATGAAGAATGGGTTATCGGGGCGTTTCAATGCCATCAATCGCGACAAGAGATCCATTTGTCTGGATCTGAAAAAGCCGGAAGCGCGCGACGCGCTGCTCAAGCTCGTCGAGAAATATGACGTCGTAGTGGAGAGCTTCCGCCCGGGCGTGATGGATCGGCTGGGCGTGGGCTGGGCGGCGCTGTCGGCGAGAAATCCGAAACTCGTTTTATGCTCGATATCGGGATATGGGCAAACCGGGCCTTTGAAAGACAAGGCCGGGCACGATCTGAACTACATATCGCTGGCGGGCGTGCTCGGATTGGCCGGGCCGATGGACGCGACGCCGCCGGTG
>DASXOU010000353.1:0-2065 GCA_036494045.1 Polyangia bacterium
GTCGACGTGCTGCTCGCGTTTCCCGGCATCCTCTTGAACCTGGCGATCGTCGCCATCGTGCCGACCGCTGGTACGGGCGTGTTCATCTTCGCCATCACCGTCAACGGCTGGGTCGGCTACGCACGCGTCGCTCGCGGCCAGGTCCTGCAGGTGCGCGAGCGTGAGTACGTGCAAGCGGCGCGCGCCATCGGCGCCAGCCCGTGGCGCATCATGCTCCGTCACGTCGTCCCCAACACGCTGTCGCCGCTCATCGTGCAAGCGACGTTCGG
Organism: Polyangia bacterium; assembly: GCA_036494045.1. Classification (GTDB taxonomy): domain Bacteria; phylum Myxococcota_A; class Polyangia; order Palsa-1104; family Palsa-1104; genus JAQBQH01. The sequence continues at coordinate 270 of DASXOU010000353.1, forward strand.
CTTCGCCGGCGTGATCCTCGTCGAAGCCAGCCTGTCGTTCCTCGGCCTCGGCCGACTGCACAACTACAGCTGGGGCTCGCTGTTGGCGCAGGGCACGACCTATTTGTGGCGAACGCAACATCTGGCGGCGGCGCCCGGCATCGCCATTGCGCTCGTTGTGCTCGGCTGCAACCTCGTCGGCGACGGCCTGCGCGACCGCTTCGATCCGCGACGCCTGACACGCTGACCGCCCGCTCGCTCCCCGGCCAACGCCCGACCTGGCGCACGGTCTGCAACGTTTCGACGCAGACCCAAGGAGGAGATCATGCCGAGGATCCTGATGTTCGCGGGCGCGCTCGCGCTCCTGGCCGGCGGCTGCGCGACATCCGCCGAGACCGAGCAGCGCGCTCAGATCCACGACGCACGCGCGCGCAACGACGCCGCCTACGAAAACTACGACGCCGCCGCGGCCGAAAAGCGAGAGGCCGATCGCCTGCACGCCAAGGCCGCCGCCGAGCGCGCCAACGAAGCCGCCAACGGCGAGGTCGCGCCCGCGCCGGTTCCCGCGCCGGTCGATGTGCCGCCGCCCGCACCGGTTCCGCCGCCGCCGCCGGCGCCGATTCCGTAGCGCTACTTCATCTCCGCCATGGACGGCACCGCCAAGTTGCCGATGCGCCCGCCGAGCGACAACCGTCCGACCCATCGCATGATCGGCGGCGGCGACTCTGCGCGTCCGGCGAACACGTCCTCGATCCCGTCGACATAGCGCCGCACGATCTCGGCTGCGAACACGGCGCCCGCTTGCGGCGTCGCGCGGTGCGGCCGACCGGTGTATCCGGGAAACGGCCGCAGCGCATTCCAGCCGACGCCGTCGGCGGCGAAGGTCAGCTCGCGCGATAGCCGATCGCGGCCGAGCGCGCGCGCCATCTTGGCCGCCAGCGCCAGCTTGCCGTCGGGCCGCACGTCCGGACAGGGCGGCAGCGACGTGAAATCGGGCGCCACCGACTCGAGCGCGTAATGCAGCGCCATCGACGTCTCGAAGAACCCGGCGTGAAAGTCGCTGCCGAGCGCGTTCATCATCTGCGCGCGCTCGGCTTCATCGGCGACGTGCGCGAACGCACCCGCGAACTTGGCCGGCTCGAGGAACAGCATCTCCGTCAGGAGCCCATTGAACGGCGCCACCGCGCGCACGCCCGCCGCGCGCAACAGCGTCACGCCCGCCTCGATCGCCAGGTTGTGCAGCGGCGCGCCGTGAAACGTCATCAGGATCACTTTCGACGCGCCGAGCTCGGCGAGCGCGCGACACGCCTCGATGACGAGGTGGCGCACGATCGGATACGCCGTCCGTCGCGTACCCGGCCCGGGGCACGGCTCGACGCCGACCTCGAGATCCGCGCCGAGTAGAAACGGCCAGTCGTGCCGTTTGCCCAGCTCCTCGTGCACCGCGCGCGCGAGCCCGATGCTGATCAGCCGATCATTGTGCAGCGACAGATGCGGCCCGTGATACTCGACCGGATTGACGCTCACGTAGACCGGCGCGCCGCTGCGCACCAACCGCCGCGCCTCTTGGTGCGGGACATCGAACAGCGAAATCACCAGCGCAGTATCTCACAGCGAAACGGTGATCGGATACTCACCGAGCGTTAGCGCCGGCTTCCAGCGCGACTCGGGAATCACGATGCGCCCGCGCCGCGGCAGATTGCACATCGTCACGAAGTCGCGCGCCGCGCCGTCCGCGTAGACGTGAAACCCGCCGCGCAACGCGCGCGGCTGCGGCCACGTCTGGCGCGGTTTTGTGCGCTTGGTCGCATCGAGCA
>DASXOU010000354.1:0-7139 GCA_036494045.1 Polyangia bacterium
CTCCACGCCCACGCTTCATTCCAAACAGCCTGGGGGACGGCCTCCGGCCTCTTTTTGTGGATAACTCACCTCACTTACCCCACGACCCGCCCGTCGAGTTACCCACAAAAACGCCCCCAGGCTTTACAAAGCCCTCGCCATTAATTTTGCGGGATTTCAGACTTCGGATTCGGATTCGGATTCGAGGCGGGCTGCCGCGAGCGCCGCGTGACGGATCTGTTCGCGTCTCGCCAATACCGGCTGATGGGCAACCTCGCACGCTCCGCCGCGCCGCTCCTCTGGCTTCCGCTCGCCGCCTGCTTGTCGCCGCCGGTGGCCTCGCCGCGCACCACCGTCACTCAAGAGTCCACCGGCAACTTCGGACAGGACATCAAATCCAAAGTCGACATCCTCTTCATGATCGACAACTCGATCTCCATGGACCCCATGCAGATCGAGCTGCGCCAACGCTTCGGCGACTTCTTCCAGGTGTTCCAAGATCTCGCCGACACCGACGGGACCTTCGCCGACCTCCACATCGGCGTCGTCACCTCCGACTACGGCGCCGGCGATCTGGCCGGCAACGGCTGCGACGCCTCACCCGGCGGCCAGCGCGGCCTGCTGCAAACGATCCCATCCCCCAAGGCGACCAATCCGCCCACCGGCTGCCTGCCGCCCGTCGGCAAACCGTACATCGCCTACGCATTCGGCAGCGGCACCGCCGCCGGCGCACCCACGACCAACCTTCCCAACGGCACCGACGCGGCCGCCCTCGTCGACGAGTTCACCTGCATGGCGTCGGTCGGCGCCGCCGGCTGCGGCTTCGAGCACCAGCTCGAGTCGGTCTACGCGGCCCTCCACGACCACGCCGACACCGACAACGCCGGCTTCCTCCGCGCGGACGCCCTCCTCGCCGTCGTCTTCGTCACCAACGAGGACGACGGCTCGGCGCCGCCGGCCGCGAAGTTCTACGAGAACAACGGCGACACCTCGGGCACGACCGCGCTCGGCCAGTTCACGACCTATCGCCAGACGCGCTTCGCTGTCGACTGCGGCGCCAAGCCCATCCCCTACGGCATGCCCGACGACATGCTGACCGATTGCGCGCCCGCGCCCAACCCGACCGCCGATCCGAGCCTCGCCTACGACGTCTCCCGTTATATCAGCTTCTTCACCAAGCCCGCCGCGCTCGGCGGCGTGAAGGTCGATCCGAACGACGTCATCCTCGTCGGCATCATGGGCCCGACGGCGCCCTTCCAGACACGGCTCATCGTGCCCGGCTCGACGCAGTACCAGGATTGCCCATCGCCGATGTTGTCGTCGAGCTGCCTCGAGGCGCTCGACCACTCGTGCACCAACCACGTGCAGCCGGGCTTCTTCGCCGATCCCGCGGTGCGGCTCGCCGCCGTCATCGGCAGCGCGGCGAACCAGCAGATCTCGAGCATCTGCGGCGACGACGTGAACGCGACGCCCGACTTCACGAGCGCGATGAAAAAGGTCGGCGAGCTCATCGGAAAGGCGCTGCAGCCGGCGTGCATCAACGCGCCCGTCGCCAGCCGGCGCGACGGCACGCCCGACTGCGTGGTCGAGGACGTGACCACCAACGGCGACGGCTCGACGCACACCGCGATCATTCCGTCGTGCGCTGAGAACGGCGACGCGCCGCCCTGCTGGCAGCTCGTCGATCTGTTGTCGCAGTATCAGATGCAGGGCTGCGTGGTGCCGCCGGCGATGTCGCCGCCGTCGTGCAAGCTGCCGGCGAGCTGCCAGCCGGTGACCAATCCGGTCGACGGCACGCAGCAGCTCGCCAGCATCGCCATCGATCGCGGCGGCGTGCCGGCGGCCGCCAACACCGCCGCGCACGTCGACTGCGCGACCATCGCCAGCTCGTCGCAGTAGCGCGCGTCAGCTGCGAATGAAGCCGAGCAGCTCCTCGTTGACGCGATCCTTCATCGTCGTCGGCAACCCGTGCGGCGCGCCTTGATAGATCTTGAGCTGCGCGTTCTTCACCAGCTTGACCGCGCGCTGCGCCGACAGCGCCAACGGCACGATCTGATCGTCGTCGCCGTGGATGAACAGCGTCGGCACGTCGATCTTCTTCAGATCCTCGGTCTGGTCGGTCTCGGAGAACGCCTTGATGCAGAAGTACGACGCCGGCAGGCTCGCCTGCATGCCCTGGCGCCAGAAGCTCTGGCGCACGCCTTCGGACACCTTGGCGCCGGGACGGTTGTAGCCGTAGAACGGCATCGACAGCTCGAGCCAGAAGCGCGAGCGATCGGCGAGCACCGCGGCGCGCAGCTGATTGAACGTCTCCATCGGCGCGCCGTTCGGGTTCGACGCCGTCTTGGCGAGGATCGGCGGAATCGCGCTCATGAGCACGACCTTGGCGACGCGCTCGGTGCCGTGCCGCCCGATGTAGCGCACGACCTCGCCGCCGCCGGTGGAGTGGCCGACGAGCACGGCGTCCTTGACGTCGAGGTGGCGCAAGAGCTCGGCGAGATCGTCGGCGTAGGTGTCGAGGTCGTTGCCCGCCCACGTCTGCGCCGAGCGGCCGTGGCCACGGCGATCGTGCGCGATGCAGCGGTGGCCGCGCGACGCGAGGAACATCATCTGATCTTCGAACGCGTCCGACGAGAGCGGCCAGCCGTGGCTGAAGACCACCGTTTTACCGCTGCCCCAATCGTTGAAGTAGAGCTCGATGCCGTCGTCGAGCTTGAACGTCGCCATGCGCGCCTCCTGTCGCCGTCAAGTAGACCGGCGGCGCGCGCGACGCAATCCGCGTGGCGACGTATCAGTTGAAGTCGTACGAGAGCTGCGCGATGAGCTGCGTGCCGACCGTCTGCGTGCCGTGCAGCGCCATCAGCACCGGCGCGTCGACGGCCACGCGGAACAGCAGATCGCGCCACGGATTGACCATGAACCCCAGGGCGATGTAGCCGGTCGCGCCGCCGGTGTTGGGCACCGCGTTTCCCGTCGACAAGACGTCCGACTGCTGCCACAGAAAATCGCCGCCGAGCTGGAGCGCGCCCCAACTCCACGGCTGCAGCTGAAAGGCGAGCGAGCCGCCCACGATCGAGCCGCGCCGATAGTGGTCCCAGCCGGGGGTGGTCAGCCGGCCGGTGACCGACGCGAAGAACGAGGTCAGCTCGCCGGAGAACCAGGCGTAGGTGACGCCGGCGAACGGATCCCACGAGCCCGAGCCCGGCTGATCGTCGGGCGGCACGAGAAAGCCCTCGGCGTCGGCGACGCGCGGGCCGGTGGGAAACTTGAGGCCGCCCGAGGCCCAGATCACGTGGTGCGGCGCGAACGACTTCTCCTGAAAGACGACGAGCCGCGCCGCCAGCTCCATGTCGCCGAGGCCGTTGATCTTCGACTCCGGCGTCGGCGCGCGCGTCACCCAGGCCGCCACCCACGGCAGCGTCATGCCGATGGTGAGCCGCTTCCACGGCGACCAACTGGCGGCGATCGTCGAGCGCAGAAAGGTCGCGTGCTCGCCGCTGGCGTCGTCGCCCATGGTGAACGAGCCGTAGCGCTCTTCCCACGCCACACGGATGCGGTTCTTGTACGGGCGCTCGACGCCGGTCGCGGTCAGCGTCTGATCGCCGCAGCCGCACGACGCGCACGCGTTCGCTCGCCGCGCCGGCGCGGACCCGACGGCGACGGCGATCAAGACGAACGCGTGTGCGCGTGCAGCCTTCACTCTTCAGTGTTATGGCGGACACCCGCGAGTGTCCATGCGATCGTTTTTCGCAGGCTATTTCGACGGTGGATGCTTGCGCAACTTCAGCTGCAGCGAGCGCCGGTGCATGCCGAGGCGCCGCGCTGCTTCCGAGACGTTGCCGCCGGCGTCGGAGAGGACGCGCTGGATGTGCTCCCACTCGGCGCGGGCCAACGACGGCGCGGGGAACTGCTGCGCCGGCGCGGCGTCGCCCTCCTGGCGCGTGAGCGCCGCCAGGATCTCGTCGGCGTCGGCGGGCTTGGGCAGATACTGCGTGGCGCCGAGCTTCACCGCGTCGACGGCGGTGGCGATGCTGCCGTAGCCGGTGAGGACGACGATGCGCGTGGTCGGATCGACCGCTTTCAGGTCGCGCACGACGTCGAGGCCGGAGCGGCCCGGCATCTTCAGGTCGACGACGGCGAACTGCGGCGAGTCATCGCGCGCCGAGGCCAGCGCCTCGTCGTAGTTGGCGGCCAAGCGCACGTCGTGGCCGCGATCGCGAAAGGCGCGGCCCAGGCGCTTGCGAAACACCTCGTCGTCGTCGACGAGGAGGATCGAGACGCTCGTGTCCTCGTCGCCGCTCATGCGATCGGCAGCCGCACCAGCGCGCGCGTGCCGGCGCCCGCCTCCGACGACAGCGTGAGCTCGCCGCCCAGCCGCTCGACGAGCGTGCGCGTGAGAAACAGCCCGAGCCCCATGCCGCGGCCCGGCTCCTTGGTCGTGAAGAACGGCTCGCCGGCGCGCGCCAGCACCGCTTGCGGCATGCCGGCGCCGCGATCGACCACTTCGATGGCGACGCTGGTTGCGCCGACGTTGGCGCGTAGCGACACCGCGCGCTCGGGGCCCGACGCCTCCTGCGCGTTCTTGAGCAGCGACTTGAGCGCCTGGGCCAGCGCGCGCGGCGGCACCTTGACGCGCTGTCCGTCGACGCTGCCGCTGTCGACCTCGATGCGCGGCTCGGCGCGCAGCCCGTCGACGGCGGCGCGGAGCAGCTCGGCGATCGCGATCTCGCGCGGCTGCTCGCCCGCCGACTCGCCGGCGTCGGCGGCCATGCCGTCGAGGATGGCGCGGCAGCGGTCCACTTGCGCGCGGATGAGGTGCACGTCCTCGAGCGACGCAGCGTCGGCCTGCGCCTTCTCCAGGTGGCGCTCGAGCTCGCGCGCCGCCAGCGCGATGGTGCCGAGCGGCGTGGCCAGCTCGTGCGCGGCGCCGGCGGCCAGCGTGGCCAACGAAGCCAGCCGCTCCTGCCGATCGACGCGCCGCTGCGCCAGGGCGAGCTCGGCTTCGCGGGTCTCGAGATCGCTGCGCACGCGCAGAAGGAAGTAGACGATGAAGCTCGCCGCCACGCCGAACGCGACCCACATGCCGCGGAGGTGCAGCTGCATGTGGTCCTCGTCGTGCGACATCAGCATCTCGTGCGGCCCGACGAAGAGCGCGCCCGAGCCGATCAGCGACGCGGCCACGAGCGCCCAGGTCCAGCGCGCGCGCACGATCACCGCCGCCAGCGCGATCTCGACGAGGTAGAGGAACGAGAAGGGATTGAAGGGCCCGCCCGCGTAATGAAGCAGCGCCGTCAAGAGCACCACGTCGAGCACCATGACCGCGCCCGACCACCACTCGGCGGCGTGGGCGCGCCGCGCCGCCAGCACGCAGACGACGTTGCTGGCGAGCTCGACGGCGATGATGGCGTAGAGCGCCGTCAGGTGCAGCGTCACGCCGAGGATGTGCGCGACGCCGAGGATGGTCACGATCTGCCCCGCGATCGCACCCCAGCGCAGCTTGACCAGCCACGAGAAGTTGATCGCCTCGCGCGTCATTGATTGCCGACGTTGAAGGTCCACGGCGAGCTCGAGATGTACGGCCCTGCCTTCGGGTTGTTGGTCAGGATCGCCATGCGCCAGGCCTGGATCGACACTTTGTGGCCCTTCCACTTGGCCCACAGATCGTCGTTGGGCGTCCACTCCTGCAGCGTCGTGACCAGGCGCCACACGTAGTTTCCGTCGACGGTGAAGTGCAGATCGTAGATGTCGCCCGACTCGGCGGGGAGATGCAGCGTCGTGAGCGAGCCGATGGTGAACTGCGGACAGCAGGCGCTGCAGCCGTTGACGCCGTCCATGTAGGCCACGTCGCCGTCGGCCTTGCCGGGCGAATTCTGGTCCTGGTTCCACTGCACGATCACCTTCGGCGAAAACGGCACCGAGCCGCCGTTGGCCGGCTGCGTCATCTGCGGCGCGTTGGTGTCGTCGACGCTGGCGGTGGGCTCGGCGTCTTCGAGCAAGAGATACTGCTCGTCGCCGCCGCAGCCGCTGTACTCGTCGGCGGGGCGATGCGTGACGCCGCCGCCGCAACCGGCGGCTGCCACGACCGCGACGAACAGCGCGCGCTTCATGCTTCCATCCTACGTCTAATTATTCGGCGCGCCGCAGACAATCCACGCCAGCAGCGTCGCGCGATCGGCTTCGCCGAGCTGCGGGTCGGCGTTGGCCGGCGGCATGTTGCACACCGACACTTGATTGAGGACCGCGTCGCTCAAGTTGAACAGCGACTGATAATCGCCGAGCGGGCGGTTCTGCGCGATGCCGCCCGGCGCGTGGCACATCGCCGCGCACACGTTGGCGACGATGGGCGCGACGTCGGTGGCGTAGCTCGGCGCCGTCGCCGGGCAACTCGACGGCAGATCGTCGGGACAGCTCGGGTTGGCGTAGGCCGGATCGTTCACGAAGTCGGTGTCGGTGAGGCTGTCGAGGAACGCAATCATGTCGGCCTCTTCGTCGGACGACATGTCGATCACCTTGACCAGCGGATCGCGATGGATGCTCTGCGAGCCGTCGCCGGCGTACGGCCCCGAGCTGATGAGCCGCCCGCCGTGCGCGTACGACTGCAGGACGTCGTCGAGCGTGGCGGCGCTGCCGTCGTGGAAATAGGGTGCCGTCAGCTGCACGTTGCGCAACGTCGGCACCTTGAACTTGCCCATGTCGTTCGTAAACTGCGTGAAGTCGTAGAGCCCGGTGTTGTTGGCCGGGTAGTTGCCGGTGCCACCGATGTTGTAGAGCCCGGTGTTGCGCATGTCGCGCGGCGGCGGCGGCGTGTTCGCCGACTGGAACGACGTGGTGAACGTGGTGCCGGCGTGGCAGTGGTAGCAGTCGAACTTCTCGGTGTTGAAGTCGGCGAAGCCGCGCTGCGCCGAATCTGACATCGCCGTCAGATCGCCCGCTTGATACTTGTCGAACGGCGACGACGCCGACACCATGGTGCGCTCGAAGCAGGTGATGGCGTTGATGACGTTGTTGATGGTGAACGGATCGCGGTCGTTCGGATAGGCGGCCTTGAACATGCGCTGGTAGTTGGCGTCGCGCGACAGGCGCGCCAGGACCTCGTCGGTGTACTCGCCCATCTGCATCTCGATGGGCGCGTCCGAGAACATGGGCACCAGGATCTGCTA
>DASXOU010000355.1:0-14139 GCA_036494045.1 Polyangia bacterium
CAACCCAAAATGCACCAAAAGTAGACCGCCCCATCACCGGTGCGTGAGACACACGACCGGTTGAGCTCGGCAATCCCCGTCGAGAACCGCCGGCTTCTCGATCGAGCCACCGCCGCACAGGAGCGTGCCTTCACTGTCACCGCCCGCCCGGCTCGAGCACAGCCGTTGGCAGGACCCCGCCCCGTCATGGCAGCGGCAGCGTCACATCACCGCCGCCGACGATCGGCGTCGAGCACTGTTCAGGATCGCCCCCACGACGCCCATCTCCACGCCCACGCTTCATTCCAAACAGCCTGGGGGACGGCCTCCGGCCTCTTTTTGTGGATAACTCGACCCACGCCACCCCCGCCCCCCACGCGAGTTATCCACAAAAACGCCCCCAGCCTTTACCAAAGCCCTCGCCATTCATTATTTGCGGATTTCGGATTTCAGATTTCAGAACGGAAGAAACGAGAATGCAAAGAGCGGAGGGCTAGTCCTCCGGCTCGCGAAACACCTCTGCCGTGAACACCTGCAGCACCGTCCCCGCCTCCTTCCACGCCCCCGGCGGCAGCCCCGCCTTGCCGCATGTCTCATCCAGGAACTGCTCCCGCGTCAGCCCGTGCTCCACCGCCACCTGCGGCAGCAGCAACCCGCGCCGCACACCCTTGGTGATCACGACGCCGTGCTTGCCGATCTCGATCTCCTCGGGCCGGCCGTCCGCCAGCTTCGAGAGCACCGAGACCTCCACGCGCGTCTCCGGGAGCTCCTCTGCACGCAGCGGCTCGAACCGGGGATCTCGCGTCGCCGCCGCGACCGCGAGCTGCTCCACCGCCAGGTACAAGGGCGTGTCCGCGTCGACGCGGCCGATGCAGCCTCGCAATTCGCCGCCCGTGTGGATCGTCACGAACGCGCCCCTCGGCTCGAGCAGCGACTTCCGATGCGGCGCGCCCGGCGGCATGAAGCCGGTCGTCAAATACTCGCGCAAGGTCGCGCGCGCGATGCGCAACAGCTCGCGCTTGTCGTTGTCGTCCAGGACCGCCGACTCCGCAGCCGTCGTCGTCGTGATCGTCATCGGGTCACCGGCGGCCGCTTGCCGTCCTTCCGATAGCGACGATAGTCCTCCAAAATCTGCGCGTGGTCGAACGCCAACGCCGGCAGGCGATCGAGCGCGTAGACGGCCACGTTCTTGGCGTCGTCGGCGGCGCGCGGCGTGCCGCTGGCGTGGCCGGCGAAGACCACCGAGACCGTTGGGCCTCGGGGATCGCGCGCGGGATCCGAGTATCCGAAAAATTGCTCGTCGAGCGTCACCTCGAGCGAGGTTTCTTCGCGCGCCTCGCGCATCGCCGCGTGCGCCAGCGACTCGCCGACGTCGACGAAGCCGCCCGGCAGCGCCCAGCCCGGCGGCGGGTTCTTGCGCTCGATGAGCACGATGCCGCCGGTCACCTCGATGATGATGTCGACGGTCAATAACGGCGTGGTTGGTCTCGTCATCCGTTGGTCTCCCCAGCCAACAGCGCCTTCAGCTCGCGCCCGAGCTTCGCCGCCTCGTCGGGCCTGGACGAAGCGAGGTTGTGCTGCTCGGTCGGGTCCGACGACAGATCATACAGCTCGGTCGTATTTTCGCTCAGCTTTTGGATCAGCTTCCAGCTGCCGTCGACGAGCGCGCGCCAGTAATGATTCCACGAGGTCGCCGGCAGCATCTCGGCGTAGATCGGCGCCGGCGGCAGCGGCTCGCCGAGGAGCGCGCCGAGGAGCGAGCGGCCGTGCATCGACGGCGGACGCGGCGCCTTGACGAGATCGCACAAGGTCGGGCCGAGATCGAGCAGCGCCACGTTGCCGTCGACGACGCGGGGCGCGACGCCGGGAATGCGGAACATGAGCGGCACGCGCAACAGCTCGTCGTAGAGCGTCTGGCCGTGGAAGTACATGCGCTCGCCGCCGAAGCGATGCTCGCCGAACGCCTCGCCGTGGTCGCTGAAGATGACGACCGCGGTGTCCTTCGCCTGGCCCGAGGCGTCGAGAGTGTCGAGCACCTCGCCGATGTATTTGTCGGCGAACGAGACCTCGGCGTCGTATTTCTCCTCGAGCCCCTTGAGCCCGCCGTCGTGCACGGGGAACTCGTCGTGCTCCATGTACTTGCTATGCGGCTCGAAGAAGTGGGTCCACAGAAGCCAGCGCATCTTCGACTTTGCCAGGCCGCGCAGCGCCGACTCCACGCGCGGCGCGATGCGTGGCGCCGCCGAATCGGTGTTCGAGTCGTGCAGCGAGAGCGCGCCGTCGTTGTGCCACTCGTCGAAGCCGCCGGTCACGCCCATCTCCTTCGACAAGTAGAAGTGCGAGAAGACGCCGACCTCGTAGAAGCCGGCGGCCTTGAGCGCCTGGAACATGGTCGTGTTGTCGGCGGTCTCGAGCATGGGCGCGAAGTTGAGCGACTGCTTCTGCCAGCGCACCTGCGACGGATAGCGCGACGTGAGAAACGACGGGAAGCTGCGCGGCGTGTTGGGCGCCTGCGCGCGCGCGTGCGAGAAGCTGACCGACTCCTTGAGGAACTTGTAGAGGTGCGGCGCGGTCTTCGGGTTCACGCGATCGACGCGCAGGGTGTCGATGGTGATGACGAGGAGGTTGCCGTTCCATTTGTACTTGGCGGCCGCGGCCGAGGCGTTCTTCTCGACGGGGCGCGCCTTTTCCAGCGGCGCGTCGGCGCCGTCGCAGTCTTCGTCGATGCCGTTGCCGGGGATGTCGTCGGCGCCGGGGTGGATGTTGGCGTCGCGATCGTTGCAGTCGCCGCCGCCGAGGCGCGCGGCGTAGCCGTCGTGATCGTGATCGGCGAAGCGGCGCGCGAGCTTGAGCAGCACCTTTTCGCCCATCGATTCTTCGCCGGCGAAGGCGACGGCGCGCGCGTTGCCGCCGAAGCCGAACCAGGTGGCGAGGAGGCAGACGGCGGCGAGGGCCCAGATTCCGCCGGTGACGGCGCGCGGCCCGGCGCGGCGGCGCGACATGACGACGGCGAAGATCGCCTGCGCGACGAAGAAGAGCGCGAGCGACTCGGCGGGGCCGAAGTCGATGATGCGCCAATCGACCGAGAGCACGGCGGCGACGACCAGCAGCGCCGCGAGGGCGACGAGCGCGCCGGCGAGCATGAGCGCGCGCGGCCGCGGCACCACGCCGACGACGGCGCGCATCAGCCGATAGATGGGAAACCACGCGAGCGCCGCGGCCGGCACGGCGACGACGGCGACCATCGCGGTCGTGAGCGCGGCGTTGCGCTTGGCGGCCATGGCCATGGCGATGGCGCCGTCGTAGACGAGCACGACGGCGCCGACGAGACCGAGCGCGCACGCGGTGGCGGCGATGGCGGCGGCGGCGCTGCGGTCGTAACCGTCGTCGCGGCGCGCGCCGTCGACGAAGCGGCGCAGGCCGGCGCCGACGTCGAAGGTGGCCCACAGGCCGCCGCCCACGAGCGTCTCGCCGAACGCGACCAGCGCGGCGAACGCGCCGTAGAGCCCGAAGGCGGCGATGGCCGCCCAAGAGAACGCGGCGGCGCCGACCGGCTCGCCGGCGCGCGCGGCGGTGGCGACGAGATCCACGAGCGCCGTGAGGAGCGCTGCCGGCGCCGCCGTAGCGAAGGCCAACGCGAATGCGGCACGGAAAGGACGCGGCGGCATCGAGCCCTTGGAATAGCACGCTCGCCGTCGACGATCACGATCTCTTGACGCCGCGCGCGCGCCCGGCGACGCTCGACTCGTGCGCGCCGCGTGGCTGGTCGGGCTGGTAACGGCGTGGGCGCTGTGCGCGCGGGCCGATCCGCCGCGTTGGCGGTTGCGCGCGTCGCTGCTGCAAGGGTTCGGCGGCGGGCGCACGGCCGACGACAGCATCGCCGCGCGCTTTCCCACGACGCTCGATCTCGGCGCGCGCATCTGGGGTCCGTTGTCGCTGGCGGCGACGGTGACGGGCACGCTCGCCGGCGAATCGGACAGCGCGTGCGGCAGCGCGGTGCGGCCGAGCGCGATCGCCGGCGCGCTCGGGCTGCGCGCCGATCTCGCCAATGGCCGCTCGGCTTCGTGGATCGATCCCTGGGTCGAAGCGCACGGCGGTATCGGCGAGCAAGCGGGCGTGCACGCGCGGCCGGGCGGCTGCAGGGCGGCGGCGACGTTCGCGACCGCCGGCGCGCGCGTGGGGCTCGACGCCTGGCTCGGCAAGGGCGCGGTCACCGTCGCGGTCGCGTTCGACTACCTGCCGCTCGGCGCCGCGGTCAGCTTCGTCCTCGGCGCCAGCTTCGTTTTGTTCTAGGATTGCGCCTCATGGCGGGTGGGGGCGACGCATTGGACGTCATCGAGGCGGCATATCGCTTCGACGGCACGGCGGCGGGGTGGCTGGCGGAGCTTGCACGGGTGACCTACGCGCAGATCGGCGATGGTCACGGAATCCTCGCGTTCCCGTATCGCGTGACCGACGCGGGACGGCTGCAGATCGGCGACGCGCACACCATCGACATGCCCGAGGGCATGGGCGAGCAGTCGCGCCTGATGCTGGAGCAGCTGCCGCCCGCTTACGTGCAGAAGACGTTCGTGCGCTGCGAGTGCACGACGCAGAGCCAGTTTCGCGATCCGGAAGTGCAGGCGCTGAACCAGCCGATCCGCGAGATGTCGGCGGCGGCGTTCGGCTGGCACGACCTGTTCATGGTGGGCGGCATGGATCCCGAAGGGCACGGGATCTATCTCGGCGCGCCGCTGCGACGCGAGACGCGCCTGTCCGCGCGCACGCGCCAGACCTGGTCGCGCGTGGCCGTGCACCTGACCGCGGCGCAGCGGCTGCGCCGGCGGCTCGCCGCCGACGACGCGCGCCGGCCCGACTCGGCCGACGCGGTCGTGCGCACCGACGGGCACGTCGAGCACGCCAGCGGCGAGGCCCAGGCGAAGGAGGCGCGCTCGGCGCTGCGCGCGGCGGTGCGCGCCGTCGAGGACGCGCGCGGGGCGCTGCGCCGGCGCGATCCCGACGACGCCATCGATCGCTGGAAGGGCCTGGTGTCGGCGCGCTGGACGCTCGTCGATCAGTTCGAGTCCGACGGCAAGCGCTACCTCCTGGCGCGGCGCAACGACTGCGCCGTCGAGGTCGCCGAGTCGCTGACGGCGCGCGAGCGGCAGGCGCTCGGCTACGCGGCGCTCGGCCACACCAACAAGCTCATCGCCTACGAGATGGGCGTGTCGGCGTCGACGGTGGGCGTGCTCTTGCATCGCGCGGCGCGCAAGCTCGGCGCCGAGACGCGCGCGCAGCTGATCGCGAAGTTCACGCGCCGCTGAGCTACATGCACACGTTGCCTTGGCACGTGTAGATGGGGTTGCACTCGCTGTTGTCGGTGCAGCTGAAGTAGCACAGCTTGGTGGTCGCGCTGCACGAGTAGTGTCCGCAGCCCGTGCTGCCCGTGGCGTTGCAAGTTCCGTTGCCGTCGCAGGTGCCGGTGTCGGCGTGCCAGCCGAGGTTGTAGTTGCAGTATTTGCAAGATGTCGAGCTTCCCGGAAAGACGCAGCCTGCGCCCGACCCGTTGCAGGAGCCTGCGCAGCCGATGGCGCCGTTGGGGTCGGCGTTGCATCCGCCGTGCACCGGTGCGCCGTTGATGGAGGTGCAATGGCCGGCGCTGTTGCACTGCTGGCACGGTCCGCCGCAGCCACCGTCGCAGCAAACGCCGTCGACGCAGTTGCCCGAGGTGCACTCACCGGCGCTCGAGCAGGCGCGGCCGAGCGGCTTCGTCGACAGGCAGCCCGAGGCGCCGTTGCAGTAGTCGCCCGAGATGCAGTCGCCGTCGCCGCTGCACGAAGTCTCGCAGGCGCTGCCGCCGCAGACGTAGGGCGTGCACGACTTCGTCGTGATCGCGGGGCAGGCGCCGTTGCCGTCGCAGCTGGCGCTGAACGTTTCAGTCGATCCGCTGCAGCTCTGCGCGCGGCACTGTGACGTCGGATAGTCGCAGCTCGTGCGCTTGGTGCCGCACTGGCCGCCGCAGCCGCTGCCGTCGTTGTTGCACGGCGCGCGACTGCCGGCGGGCGCGCCGGAGACCTGCAGGCAGGAGCCGGCGGTGACGTTGCATGACTCGCACTGGCCGGTGCATCCGAGGTTGCAGCAGTAGCCGTCGGCGCAGAAGCCGGAGACGCAGTCGCCGTTGCCGCTGCACGCCGTGCCGTTGGCGAGCTGGCCCTGGCACTTGCCCGAGATGCACACTGCCGGCGCGACGCACTCCGTGTTGCCGGCGGTGCAGGTCGTGTAGCAGCCGGTGCCGTTGCACTTGAAGGCGCCGCACGAGCTCGTCTGCGCCATCGGGCAGGCGCCGTTGCCGTCGCAGGTCGCGGCCATCGTCTCGACGCTGTTGGCGCAGCTCTGCGCGCGGCACGAGGTCGACGTGTCGGGATAGTCGCACGCCGTCGGCGACGAGCCGCAGCTGCCGCCGCAGCTGCTGCCGGCACCGGCGCACGCGGCGCGCGATCCGTGCGGCTGGCCGCTCGTCACTTGCGTGCAGGTGCCGGGGTCGACGTCGCACGCCTGGCACTGGCCGTCGCACGCCTGGTCGCAGCAGACGCCGTCGACGCAGAAGCTCGACAGGCAGTCGCTGTTGCCGGCGCAGGCCGCGCTGTTCGGCAGGCGCACGGCGCCGCCGTCGTCGCCGCCGCCGTCGCTGCCGCCGCCGAGATCGCCGGGCACGTCGGCGGCGAGATCGTCGGCGGCGCCGGGCGCGCAGTGGTTGGTGGCGGCGACGCAGTGTTGCCCGTCGGGGCAGGCGCCGCCGGCGCCGCACACGAGATCGTCGAGATCGAGGTTGGGGCAGCCGGCGAGCGCCAACGCCACGAGGGCGAGCGAGGCCGCGCGCATCACCAGGCTCCGCAGGCGGACAGCCCGCCGCCGGCGCGCACTCCCAGCGGCACCAGCGCGATGCGCGCGCTGTGCGCGCGATGCCGGCCGATCGCATAGGTGACGACGCCGGCGGCGAGCGCCGCTCCCCCCGCCGCGAAGAAGACGCCTTCGAGATCCTGGTAGGTGTGGAACGTGGAGACCTTGCCGTCGATGACGCCCTTGTCGTAGGGCGTGTTGGCGATGTCGTGGGCGCTTTGATACGAGAGCGCGGTCATCGCCGCCGCGACGCCGAGGAGCGCCAGGCCGCCGCCGGCGGTGGCGAGGCCGGCGATCTCGAGCTTGCGCGCGGGGCGTCGATCGATCGCGGCGGTCGGAGCCGGCGCCGTCAGCACGGCCGGCGCGGCGACCGGCGGCGGCGTGGTCGTCGCTGGTTTGAGCGCGCTGTCCGGCGGCAGCTCGTGCTGCGACTTCTGCTCGAGCTCGACCGTCTTCTGCAGCTCGGCGATCTTCGACTCGACGTCGGCGCGGTTGTCCGCGTTCGGCACCTTCGACAAATAGACGCGGAAGAAGCGCAGCGCATCGCGCGGATGGCCGGCGAGCCGATGCGCCTGGGCGAGGTTGTAGAGGAGCGCCGGATCGTCGATGAGCTCGTAGGCGGCGACGTACTCGGCGATCGCTTCGTCGTATCGTCCGAGGTCGAAGGCCTTGGTGCCCTTGGCGTAGTGCTCGCGCGCGGCGGCGCGATCTTCGGGCCCGGCCGAGGCAGCGACGGCGATCGAGAGCACGGCCACGATGACCGAAGTGCGCATGTCTTGCGAAGCTAAGGAGGACGGTGGGGCGCGCGCGAGGGAAAACGCGTTTACAGCGCGCGCGTAAATACGAATCGCGCGGTCGCAGTGAGCGGTTCTAAAGCGGCGGCATCCAGACGGCGCCGTCGGCGAACATGCCGATGTTGACGTAGCCGGTGATCGAGAACGTGGCGGTGTTCACGAACACCACCGAGCCGGCACGGATGACGTGGTCGCCCTCGCACACGACGATGCCGTTGACGCCGTCGGGGCCGAGCACGAACTCGTGCGCGTTGAGGCAGGCCTCGGTCGGCAGCGGCAGATCGCGGGTCGCCAGCGTGGTGGTGTTGATCTGATGGACGACGTCGTTGGCCTGCTGGTGCACGACATAGTAGGTCCCGCCGTCGGGCGTGAACCAGCCGAGCATGGCCACGCCGCCGAGCCCGACGGTGCGGCTCGGATCCATCGCGCCCGTCGATGGGTCGTAGACGCGCACGTCGCCCGAGCGGTTGTTCGAGACCCACACCGTGCCGTCGCTGGGGCTGACGCGCAGCGCGTAGGGCGAGTAGGTCGGTTGATCGAGCGTGCCCACCGTCGGGCCGACGTTGACCAGCGCGGTCACCGACGGATGCGCGGGATCGGTGACGTCGATGATGCCGAGTTGATCGCTGTTGGCGCAGGTGACGTAGAGCGTCTTGCCGTCGGCGGAGAGCCCCTCGCCGTGCGCGGTGGGGCAGACCGGGATCATCGAGAGGCGCGTCATCGTCGTGGTGTCGACGATGGCGACGTCGCTGTAGGCGGCCGCGGGCAGGTTGACGCCGGCGGTGAGCGCCGACTGCAGGCGCAAGAGATCGTAATGCGACGAGTAGGCGTAGCGGCCGTCGGCCGAGAGGATGATGTCGCCGGGGCTGCGATCGATGAGCACCTCGGAGATCTCTTCGTTGGTCATGGCGTCGAGCTTGACCACCGAGCCGGGCACGGTGCCGGTGCCGTGCGAGCCGTGTGGGCCCGAGCCGGTGCCGGGGACGTAGTTCGAGAGGTTGTAATAGATGTACTTGCCGTCGGGCGAGCCGGCGAGGTGATGTGGCCCTTCGAGCTCGACGGGCACGTCGCCGACGGGCACGTTGCCGAGCAGCGTCGGGTTGACCGGATCGACGTAGGAGATCTGGTCGGACAAGTTGTCGGTGATGGCGAAGCGCGCTTGATGCACGAACGCCTGGATCACCGGGCCGGGCCAGTTGCTGTCAGCCGGGAAAGTCACGGGCTGCGTGCAGCCGACGCCGAATACGAGCGCGCACAGGGCTAAGCTACGCATGATATGAAGTCTAACACCATGGCGGACGATCGGCTTCCGGAAGCGGCGCGCGCGTTTGCCGAAGGCGACGTCGAGCTCCTGCCGGCGGTCCTCGACGACGCGGCCGGCGAGGCGCTGGTGGCGCTGCTCGTCGGGCGCGGCGACGCGGCGCGGCTCGCGCGATTGGGCGAGGGCAGCGACAAGGCGCTGGCCAAGCGCGCGCGCAAGGCGCTTCATCTTCTGCGCACGCGCGGCGTGGCGGCGCCCAAAGCGGCGAAGCGCGAGTTCCGGCCGCACGGGCCCTACGGCGCCGCCGAGGACGTGTCGCTGGCGTCGATGATCGACGGGCGCGGCGAGCGCATCGTGTGGCTGGTGCGCGACGCCGAGCGCGGCTACGACGTGTTCGAGGCGCAGCTCTCGGACACGCGCGGCATCCTCGGATTTTCCAGCGCGCACGCGCCGCGCAAGGATTGGCGCGCGCACATCGGCAAGGTCGTCGCCGACACGCGGATGGCGGTCGCGCGCATCAGCGAGCGGCACGCGCGCGCTCTCATCGAGGACGGGTACAAGCGCACGCTGGCGGCGGGACGCGTGCCGCCCGAGGAGTTCGCGCGGGCGCGGCTCGGAATGGGCCACTACGAGCCCGAGGAGCGCCATCCCGCGCTCGACGCAGCGCCGCCGTTTGTCGTCGCCGACGTGCGCGGTCGGCTCGGGTCGCTGCATGAGCTGCACGAGCTCGGGACCTGGATTCCGCCCGAGGATTCGCTGCCCGCGCTCGATCTCGAGATCGGCAACATCGCGACCTCGAAGCTGGTGGTCGGCGCGGCCGGACGGCAGGAGCAGCTGGCGGCGGCGGTCGAGCGCATCGCAGGGGTGGCGCTGACGCCCGAGTATCGGCAGCTCCTCGGCGCGCGGCTCTACGAGACGGCGCTCTTGTTGGCCGCGCGCGGCAAGCTCGACGAGGCGCGCCTGGCGTCGACGGCGGCCGCGCTGACGCTCGACGAAAAAGTGCCCGCGAGCGACAACCCGTTCGTGCTGCGGCTGTTCCACAAAGTGGTCAAGGCGCCCGAGCTGGAGCCGGCGGCGCCGTAGGCTTTCCGATCGCGTCGAGGTAGCGATCCATGTTGCGCACCGACGCTTCGAAGAGGCCGTTGCCGTACTCGGCGCGCGCCAGATAATAGAGCACCGACGGACGCCGCGCGGCGAAGGCGGCGTCGTCGACGAGCGGCTTCAAGCGATCGCAGGCGACGTCGTCGAGATCGGCCTTGTACATGAGGTAGCCGACGAGGAGTTGCAGATCGTGGCCGCCCGCTTCGATGTACGACTCGGGCCACTTCTTCATGAACATGAGCGCGTGGGCCCAGGCGCGCGCGCGGACGGCACGCTCGACCTTCAAGTAGTCGCCCATGACCTTCTCGGGCAGCTTCGGCGGATCCATCGCGCCGAGGCCGGTCGGATCGTCGTCGTCGGCCGCGAACGGGATCTCGGGATCGTCGGTGTCCTTTTCCGCGAGGAGCGCGGCGAGCTGGGCGACGCGGCTTTGGGCGGGCGCGCCGTGGCGATGGGCCGCGCCGAGGAAGCGATCGGCGGCAGCGCGCTTGCCGTGCGCGAGCAGCGAGTGCGACAGCCGCAGCTCGGTCTTCCATTTTTCGTCACCCTCGCCGAGCCCGACGAGGAAGCGATCGAAGCGGCCGTACGGCCACTCGTTGGCGTAGACGCGGGCCAGATACGGATCGGGCACGCTGCGCGCCGAGCCGAGCAGATCGCGAGGCGCGGCGAACTCGATGATGGCGTCGTCGTCGGTGTTGAGCGGCGACCCGGCGGTGAACGCGGGGATCTCGTCGGGCGTGAGCAGGAGATACGAGATGATGTCCTCGGCCGATTCGACGCCGCCGCGCTTGAGCTCCTTCTTCAGCGTCTCGTCCTTGAAGCTCTGCGCGAGCGCGTGCACGTCGAGCGGCAGCGGATGGTTGGTCGCGACCAGGATGACGTCGCTCGACAGATCCTCGGCGGAAAAGACGTAGGTGTACGGGAAGACCTCGGCGAACGAGCGCAGGATCACCTTGATGTTCTTCGACGACATCTCGTAGAGCTGCGCCCATTGGCAGAAGACGCCGTCGTCGGCGAGGCGGGCGCGCGCCAGCTTCCAATAGTCGACGGTGAACAGGTTGGACACGCCGGTGATCCACGGGTTCGACGGCTCGGAGACGATGACGTCGTATTTGTCGGACGCTTGCGTGAGAAAGTTGCGACCGTCGCCGATGCGGATCTGGACGCGCGGATCTCGTTCCGGATGATGGTTCCAGGGACCGAAGTAGGTGACGCCGGCGTGCACCACCGACGGCTCGAGCTCGACGACGTCGGCGTGCGCCATCGGGAACTGCGTGACCGCGCCGATGGTGACGCCGGATCCGAAACCGACGACGGCGGCGCGCGGCTTGTGGCCGGCTTTTTCGGCGTCGGGATGCGCGGCCTGCCAGAAGACGAAGGGCATGAGGCCGACCATGATCTGCGTCGACATGTCGTCGCCGTTCGAGGCGTCGACCTTGCCGTTGTTCTTGAGCGCGACCGTGTGTGACCACTGCTCGACCGAGACGGTGGTGGCGATGCCGTCGTGATAATAGAGGAGGTTGGGCAGCTGCCACTTGTTCGACTCGATGATGTCCTTGGCGATCGAGACGCGGAACAGGCCCGCGGAAAAATGGCGCAGGCTCCAGCGTGGCAGCGCATGGATGGTCGCCAGCGCCAGCGCCGGCAGGAGCGCCGCGGCGATCACGCGCTTGACGTTCGCCTGCGCGACCACGATGAGCGTGGCGGCGAGGACGACGGTGGTGACGGCGCCGATGCCGAGCCCGCGCTGCAGCCCGGCGACGGGCAGGACGATGAAGCCGGCGGCGAACGAGCCGAGGATGGCGCCGAGCGTGTTGACCGAGTAGGCGGTGCCGACGTCGCGGCCGACCGAGTCGACCGAGCGCGCCACCACGCGGATGGTCAGCGGCAGGACGCCGCCCATGCACAAGGTCGCCGGGAAGACGGCGAGCGCGGCGAGCAGGAACTGGCAGAAGATGATGCCGTCGACGGAGAAGGCGCCCCCGCGTAAGAGGCCGAGAAACGCCGAAGGGAGCTTGTCCATGAGGAGGTACGACAGGCCGATCATGGCCGCGGTGGCGAGGTGCACGCCGGCGAGCCACTCGAGCGGACGAGTGGTGCGCGCGGTCAGGCGCGAGAGGATGGCGGCGCCGCCGGCGAGGCCGACGAGGAACGCCAAGAGGATCAGCGTGAACGAGTAGACCGACGAGCCGATGATGATGGCGAGCGAGCGCGTCCACAGGACTTGATCGATCATCGCGATCGCGCCCGAGGCGGCGAAGGCGACGAGCGCCACCTTTCGCTGCAGCGCGGTGGCCGCGAAAATCGGCGGCGCCGGCGTGTCGGGCTCGAGCTTGTACGCGGCCAGCTCGTCGTCGATGGGGCGCGCCAGGCGGCGGCGCCCGAGCCAGCCGGCGGCGGCGAGCATAAGGTTCGTGGCCGCGGCCGCATAATTGGTCGCGCGCACGCCGACGTCGGGCAGAAGCACGAAGCCGCCGACGAAGGTGCCGACGACGGCGCCGAACGTGTTGATCGCGTAGAGCCGCCCGACGGTGCCGGCGACCGAGGTGCCGTCGTCGCGCACGAAGTGACGCGACAGAAGCGGCAAGGTGGCGCCCATGAGCGTCGTCGGTACGAGGAGGAGCAGCGCCGCGGCGATGAAGCGCGCCAGCGACAAGCCGACCGGCGAGGCGCCGAGCAGGCGATACATCGCGTGGTTGAGCGCGGGGTAGCCGGCGAGCACCAGCGGAACCAGGAGCGCGTAGACACCGACGCCGGCCTCGGCGAGCGCGTAGGCGCGCAGGCGATCGACGATGCGATCGGCCCAGCGTCCCGCCAGCCACGAGCCGAGCGCGAGCCCGCCCATGAACACCGACAGCACCGTCGACATCGCCAGCGCGGTCGAGCCGAACACCAGGGTCAATTCGCGCGTCCAGACCGCCTCGAAGACGAGCCCGGACGCACCGGAGAGGAAGAAGCAGCCGAGGACGAGGGCGGTCACGCGGCGCAAAGGCTAGCATCCTGGCGCAGATCGATCTAATACAAGGCAACCTGGCGCCCGAACGATGGGTCACAGGGAAGTGACCGTCGCCTTAGTTCAAATGGTCAAATCGGTGCCCATGGAGCGCGTGCCCGCTGCAGCCCCCGGCCGTGACGCCGAGCTGGCGCTGGTCGAAGCTTGCCGCCGCGGCGAGCGCGAGGCGCAGCACGCGTTCTACGAGAAGTATCGACGGCGCGTGTTCTCGCTGATCGCGCGCATCGTCGGGCCGCAGGACGCCGAGGAGCTGGTGCAGGAGGTGTTCCTGCGCGCCTATCGCGGCCTCGAGAAGTTTCGCGGCGACGCGCAGCTCTCGACGTGGATGTATCGGCTGGCGGTGAACGCAGCCTTGTCGTACGCCACGCGGACGCAAGCGCGCGCGAGGCGCGATCTCGGCGAAGAGGCGCTCATGGCCTTGCCGGCGGAGGACGCGCCGGCGACCGATCCGCGGCTGCGCGCGCGGCTGGAGAAGGCGCTCGGGGATCTGCCGGCGGGGTATCGCGCGGTGTTGGTGCTGCACGACGTCGAAGGCTTGCAGCACGAGGAGATCGCGCAGATCCTGGGATGCCGGGTGGGAACGTCGAAGTCGCAGCTGCACAAGGCGCGCGCCAAGATGCGGGACCTCCTCGGAGGTGCGCCGTGACCTGCGCCGTCGAGAAATTGTCGGCCCTGGTCGACGGGGATCTGTCGGCGCGGCAGGCGAAGAAGGTGCGCGCGCACGTCGAGGCGTGCGCGTCGTGCAAGCGGGCGCTCGCCGATCTCGAGACGATGAAGCGCGGGCTCGGCGCGATGCCCGAGCGCGCCGGTGAGGACAACTGGAGCGTGCTCGTCAATCGGCTGGCGGCGCAGCCGCTGCCAGGACGACAGTCGGACCGGCGCTGGATGTGGCCGGCGCTGTCGTGGCGCGTGGTGGTGCCGTCGCTGACGGTGATCGCGATCCTGGCCGGTGGCGGCGCCTGGCTGCGCTGGCACAAAGGACGCGGCCTGTCCGCCGACGTGGTGATCGCGCAGGCCGAGAACGAGTTCCGCAAGGCCGACCAGCACTATCGCCTCGCCGTCGATGAGCTGCGCTCGGTGGCCGAGAAGGATCGCCGCGACTGGCCGCTGCC
>DASXOU010000356.1:0-2666 GCA_036494045.1 Polyangia bacterium
CATGCAGCCGGGAAGATATCCGAGCTTCTGCTCGCTCAAGTAGCTCGCCGCCGCCGACCATTGAAACGCCAACGCCGCCGCCGGCACCGATACGAATCCGTCGATGCGCTTGTCTTCATACGCGCGCGCCGCCTCTTCGACGGGCAGACCGACCGCCGCCGAACCGACGGCGGCGAGCTGCGCGCGCAAGGTCTCGTCGAGATCCCAGAACCAGAGGCGCGCCTTCTTCAGGTCGGCGGCGCTGTTGATCGGCGTGCGCGAGAAGAGCATGTCGGCGCCGAGCAGCGCCTCGCCGATGTTGCGGAAGCCGGCGTCGGTGAACTCGCGATCGACCGTCGGACGCAAGCGGCCGATCACGTACGACGCCTCGTCGCGCGACTGGAAGAGCCCGAAGAGGCGCAGCACGCGCAACGAAGGCGCGAGCTTCATGCACAAGACGCCGCCCGACATGACCACGTCGAGCTGTCCGCGCTTGAGCCGCTCGAACGTCTGCAGCTCGTCGCCGGCGATGCCGCCGACGTACCACTTCGTCGTCACCGCGCCGTTGGTGCCCGATTCGATGTCGCGCCCCATCGCGCGGAACAGGCGCGCCCAGGCGGTTCCGTCGGGCGCTTCGGTGGCGAAGCGCAGGACGACTGGCTCGGCGGCGGTGGCGAAGGAAGCGAACGTGGTGAACGCGAGGAACACGACGAACAGGCGAAGCTTCACGTTATGACGATAGCACGGCGCGCGTCGCGGCGACCGACAGCGTGCAGCGTGCAGCGTGCAGCAGCGACGAGCGTGCTAGGCGTTCCAGTGCGATGCAAGCGCGAGATGGCCGGCGATGTCGTCGGCACGCGCACGTCGCGTCGCTTCCGCCGTCGCCGCCACCCAGTCGCGCAGCATGCGCAGGTGCCGCGACGCCGCGGCGACGAGCCGCACGCCGGTCGTCCGCACCGCGCTCACGCCCTCGTGATCGAGCGTGCGTCGGTAACGATCGAAACAGACTTCGCCCTTGGCCCAGATGATCTCGTCGGCGTCGGGCAGCTCGAACTCGAGCTGGACGATGTTTCCTTCGCGCCGACCGCAGAGCGGCCGTTCGAGACGCACGCCGTTCGGCGACAGCTCGACGAGCACGCCGAAGTGCTCGCGATCGTCGACCACCTCGCTGCACAAGGTCTCGACGGGGATTCGCGGATCCAGACGCTTCGAGAGTCCCATGTAGGGAATTATACTACCTCGGTTCCTCGTCGCCAAATTTTCTTGCTGCTCTGCTAGGGCTGTCGCGCATCAGCGCGTGGGGCGGGCCCCACCCAGGCGCGCGTATGGACGCAGGCCGCCGCCATGCGGGTCGCGCACTTGCGTGTCAACGGACGTTGGTACGCGGGGTGCTCTGTCGCCGGCCATGCGCCGCCTGTTGGTCCCGCGCTGGCTGATGGCCCTCGGCATCTTCGCCCTGCTCGCCGTCGTCGGTGCGGCGGCGGTGGCGCTCCGGCGCAAGCCGCCGCTCGATTGGCGCCGCGCGCTCGCCGGCTCGCTCGCGCCGCGCGCGGAAAACGGCCGGCTGGTGCAGCCGCTCGCCGACGGCGGGCGCGTCGAGCTCACGCTCGATCCCGACTTGCAGCGCGCCGCCGAGCGGCTCCTCGGCGACGCCGATCCGATCCAGGGCGCTGCGGTGCTCGTCTCCGTCGACGACGGCCGCGTGCTCGCGCTCGCCGGACGCCATCGCGACGCGCCCACGACCAACGACGCGCGGCTGGCGACGAGCGCGTGGGCGCCGGCGGCGTCGGTGTTCAAGCTGGTCACCACCGCGGCGCTCCTCGGACAAGGAATCACGCCGACGACGCGCGTCTGCTATCACGGCGGCGTGCACTCCGTCGAAGCCGACAACCTCGAAGATCATCCCGAGCTCGACGCGCGCTGCAAGTCGCTCGGCTACGGCGTGGCCAAGTCGCAGAACGCGATCCTGGCGCGGCTGGCGCACGATCATCTCGATCCGGTGAAGCTCGAGCGCACCGCGCGCGCGCTCGGCTGGGGCGAGGCGCCGGCGTTCGAGCTGCCGACGACGGCGTCGACGCTGGCGCTGCCGTCGGATCCGCTGGCGTTCGCGCGCGTCGCCGCGGGATTTTGGAACACCAGCTTGTCGCCGCTGCACGGCGCGCTGCTGGCGGCGACGATCGCGCGCGGCGGCGAGATGCCGGCGTTGCGCATCGTCGATCGCGTCGTCGACGGCGCGGGTCACGAT
The DNA here is from genome assembly GCA_036494045.1 of Polyangia bacterium. Lineage (GTDB taxonomy): Bacteria > Myxococcota_A > Polyangia > Palsa-1104 > Palsa-1104 > JAQBQH01. The sequence goes on from DASXOU010000356.1 coordinate 2,225, forward strand.
CAGCCGCTACCGGCGCGCGTGGCGCCACATCGCGCGCTCGACGCCGACAGCGCCGACGAGCTGCGCCGCATGATGGTCGGCACCACCGAGTGGGGCTCGGCCAACCGCGCGTTCCGCGATTCGTCGACGGGACGGCGCCGCCTCGCCGGCGTGCGCGTCGCCGGCAAGACCGGCACCCTCACCGGCCGCGAAGAGGGCGGGCTCGCCTATTCGTGGTTCATCGGGTTCGCGCCGGCCGATCATCCGCAAGTAGCGTTCGCGGTGCTGCTCGGGCGCGCCGACGAAGCCGACATTCGCGCCGCCGAAGTCGCGCGCGCGCTGCTCGCGACCTGGATGACCTCGGGCGATCACGCCCCCGCCTTCGTCGCGGCTAAGTAGCCCCGAAGGGGCGATCATGAGATAGGTACGCGCGCGCGCCCGATCCACTTCGATATTGTTCGCG
>DASXOU010000357.1:0-2316 GCA_036494045.1 Polyangia bacterium
GCCCGATGGGCCAGATGGTCGGCGCGTGCTGCCCGAGCCGATCCGCGCGCAGAAGATTGAGCGGCCCCGGCTCGAGATCGACCTCGGCCCACACATAGTCGTAGCCGTGCGCCGCCAATAGATCGGCGATCGCGAACTTCCCCGACGAGCGATAGCCCTCGTCGCCGAACGCCTCGCAGTTGGTCTCGGGCTGATGATCGATCCAGGTGCGCGCGTGCCAGCGCGCGAACACGTCGAGCGCCGCCATCGTCACCGACCGCTCGTCGCGCTTGGGCGTCGCCGAGTGGGGCACGATCTCCGAGCCGGCGACATAAAGCTGATCGGCGAGCTTGACCACCTCCGGGTCCTCGAGCTGCGGCCGATCGCTGCCGTGCGCGAACAGCGACTTGGTGATGCGCAGCCGATGCGCGATGAGCCCCGACGTCGCCGACGACTGATTGCTGCGCCCGTAGACCAGCGCCGCCAGCGTGCGCGCCGACGTTTGATCCGCGTGATCGGTGATCACCAGCGCCGCGCGCCGCCCGTCGGGAAACTTGGCCTTCGCCAGCATCGGCGCCGCGTCGGGGATCCACTGCAGCCGCGCGTGCACGTGCTCGTCGACGGTGCGCAGCCGCGCCGCCACGCCCACGTGCGCGTTGGGCTCGCGCCACTGCCCGCGGCAGGCCGCGTCGTGCACGAACGGCCGCGCCTCGGTGGTCTCGAGCTCGATGCGCAGACTCACGCGCCCGCCGCCCGACTTGACCACCACGTCGTCGACGTCGTCGTCGACCACCAGCGTGTAACTGCCGTCGCCGCGCTTGACCGTCAGCCACTTCGGATCGAAGCGCTCGAGCACGGCCAGCGGCGGCGCCGTCACGGGCACGAGGTCGCGGCCGAACAGCGTCACGCTGTCGGCGGGCAGGACCACGTCGAGCGCGATCACGTGCACCCACGTCGGCCGCCGCCACGCGCCGTCGAAGCTGAGCGCCACCGTGCCCACGTCGGTGCGCTCGAGCCGGATGACCGCGTCGAACGCGCCGTCGGGCGTGGTCAAGGTCGCCGTCGCGTCCGACTTCCAGCGCACCGGCACCAGGCGCGGCGCCCCGGCGGCGGTCGCGCTTGGCCGATGGTCGAACACCAGCTGCGCCGCCACCTCGAGCCGCTCGCCCGACTGGTCGCGCACGACATAGGCGTGACCCGCGTCCGCCCCCAGCCCCGGCTCGGCCCCCGACGCCACCGACGACGCGAGCGCCACCAGCAGCGTACACAAACTTCTCACGCGTCCAGCATAGCGCGCGGCGAGCGCGTGCGCCTGTTTGCGTCGCGCGCCGCCACGGATGCGGAAGGCCGATTCCGCACGCTGGCCAACCGATCGCGCAGAACCGCCGTATTCGCCTGTTCAGGCGGTCGGCACACCGGTTGCGATTGTCCCGATGCAAGGAAGGACGATCGAAATGCACGTCGATTTCTACGCCGCCACCATGATGAAGCTCGCCGCGCTCGCCCATCTCACGGTCGGGGTCTACGCGATCCAGTCGCCCGGGGTTCCCGTCAGCGTCGACAAGGCCGCCCACTACGCCCTCGAAGCGACCCTCAAAGGCGAAAAAGCCGGCATCGACCCCTACGAGCTCGTCGGCATCGCCCGCAACGAGTCCGACTTCGTCGAGAACATGGTCGGCCCCGACGGCAAGGACTGCGGCCTGACGCAGACGCGCGTCACCATCACCAAGTTCACCTGCCGCCAGCTGCGCCGCTCCACCGCGCTCGCCTTCCAGGAGGCCGCGCGCGAGATGCACGAATACGACGCCGCCTGCCGCAAGCACGCCGACTACGATCGCTGCCGCCTCAACCACTACAACTCGGGCGTGCGCTACGCCAAGACCGGCTATCACGGCACCTACTGGCTGCGCGTGCAATGCTTCGCCGACGGCGCGCGCCGCGGCGTCACCGTCGCCGACAGCTGCCGCCGCGTGCGCAGCCGCGGCGACATCGCGCGCGTGCTCCATCGCGCCGTGCCGCGCACGCGCGACCTCATGGCCGTCGCGAGCAGCCGGCCCGCGACGTAAAACGCGTGTATCATGCTCGGCACCATGGCCGAGCGAGCCTCCTGGGACGCGTACTTCATGAACATCGCGCGCGTCGTTTCGTCGCGCTCCACCTGCGATCGCAAGTACGTCGGCGCCGTCATCGTGCGCGACAAGACGATCCTGTCGACCGGCTACAACGGCTTGATCCGCGGCATGCCGCACTGCTCGGAGGTCGGCCACATGATGGAGGACAACCACTGTGTCGCCACCATCCACGCCGAGTCGAACGCGATCCTGCAAGCCGCCAAGA
>DASXOU010000358.1:0-3601 GCA_036494045.1 Polyangia bacterium
GGGTCACGGCGCCCGAGCTGCTCATGCGCCGCGGCTTTAGCGCCTGCGTGCGCCCGATCGTGACGGGGCTGCACTTCCCGTCGTCGGGCGGCGCCAACGTCGTTACTTATCCCTTCGCGTTGCAGTAATCGCCGCTTCGACGCGCTTGGCGAGCCACGCGATCGCCGACGGCTGCTGACGCAAGCCCGCGCCGACGACGATCGGCCGCGGCTCTTCGCCCGGCTGCGTGCGCACGTGCACGCGCAGGTGATTGCCCTGCCGCTCCAGCTTCTCGACGTCGGCGACGGCCGCGCGCCGCACCTGCGAGTTGCCGCGCCGCCACACGATCTCGCCGCCGGCGATGGTGAGCGTCTCGGCGCCGAACAGCGAGAACACCGCCGACACGGCGACCACGAGCGCGAACACCGAGCGCATCGCCAGCATGCCCCAGCGATGCTCGCTCACGTCGTTGATCATGGTGAGCCCGATGAGGAGGAGCACGATCGGCGCCACGAAGCCGATGCCGATGCGCATCACCAGCGGCCGGCCGTTCTCCACGGTCCAGCGCCTGCCGCCGGCCTCCTCGGATTCCTTGATCGTAGACGGCTGGTCCATCAGAAATGGTGCGTCGGATCTTTGCGCGGCGGCGGCGGCGCTTCGGGGAAGGTCGGCAACGGCTCCTTCTCGTCGCCGCCTTCGTCGTCTTGGATCTCGAGCTCGCCGAGCGGCGAGCCGATGTCGACCAAGCGCTCCTTGTCGGCGTCGGCGCCGTACTTCTTGCAGTTGTCGCAGCGCCCGCACAAGGGCACGTCGTTCTCGCCGAAGTAGCCGAGCAGGATCTTGACGCGGCAGCGCGTCGAGCGCGCGTAGCGCAGCATCGCCTCGAGCTTGCCGTGATCGGCCTCGCGCCGCTTGCGATACTCCTCGGCGGCGCGCCCGAGCGTCAGATCGTCGATCTCGGCGATCTCGCGCCACACGCCGTCTTCCTCGACCGCGCAGTTGTGATCCTTCAAGACGCCGAGGACGACGCGCGCCTTCTGCTGCGAGGTCTCGCCGGCGATGGCGATCTCCTTGAGCTGCGAGGCGCCGTTCGACAGCGCGAAGGCGACGTTCTTGAACTGCGTCTTGGTCGGATACTTGTCGCCGACGAAGAACTCCTGCACCGCCTCGTCGTTGGGGTTGTACAGGAGGATGCAGCGCGACGGCTTGCCGTCACGTCCGGCGCGCCCCGCTTCCTGGTAGTACTGCTCGATCGAGCCGGGCACGTTGTAGTGGATGACGAAGCGGATGTCCGGCTTGTCGACGCCGAGGCCGAACGCGTTGGTCGCGATCATGATGCGCGGGTTGTTGCGCATGAACGCGCGCTGCGACTCTTCGCGCTCGTTCGAGGTCATGCGGCCGTGGTACATGCCGACGCGCAGGCCGAGCCGCGGCAAGGCGCCGTGCAGCGCCTCGACGTCGCGCACCGTCGAGCAATAGACGATGCCCGGCCCCTTGATGCGGCGGATGAGCCGGAGGAGCCGGCGCACCTGCTGCCGCAGATCCTGCGCGAAGCGCACCTCGAAGGTCAGCGACGGGCGATTGAAGCCCGTGTGGACCCGGTCGGGCTCCTTCAGATCGAGCTGCTTCAGGATGTCGTCGGCGACCTGCGGCGTCGCCGTCGCCGTCAGCGCCAGCACCGGCGGGCGGCGATCGGGATACGCCGACGGCAGCGACTCCTTCACCGTCTTGAGCGCCAGGTACGCGGGGCGAAAATCGTGGCCCCACTCGGAGACGCAGTGCGCCTCGTCGACGACGAAGAGCGCGACCTTCTGTCCGCCGAGCTCCTTGACCAGCGCGCCGGTGGCGGCGCGCTCGGGCGTCACGTAGATGATCTTGTGCTTGCCCTCGTCGATGCGCTCGAGCGTCTCGCGCTTGGCCTTGACGCCTTCGGTCGAGTCGAGCCGCGCGGCCACGGCGCCGGTGCGGCGCAGCTTCTGCACCTGATCGGACATGAGCGCGAGCAGCGGCGAGACCACGACGGTGACGCCGGGCAGCTCGAACGCGGTGAGCTGATAGGTCAGCGACTTGCCCGCGCCCGTCGGCATGATGGCGAGGACGTCCTTGCCGACCAGGAGATCGCGGATGACGCGCTCTTGTCCGGGACGGAAGTCGCGCAGGTTGAACTGGCGGCGCAGGCGGCGGGTGATCGGGTCGAGCTGGACCTGCTGGCCGTCGGGGCCGAGCTCGAAGCCGCGTCCGCCGCGACGGCGACGGCGGCGACGGCGACGGCGCCCTTCGCCGGGGAGGCCGGGCTGCCCCGGCTGCGCGTCGGCGGGGCGCTGGTGCAGCTGCGACGGATGCGATGGATGCGGCGAGTGATGCTGCTGCGGATGCGGCGCCGGGCTCGACGACGGCGGCGCCGAATGCGCGCGCGCCGGCTCGGGCGCGCTCCAGAAGTCGGCGAACTCGCCGTTCGGCGCCGACGGCGGCGCCGAGGGTACGGTGCCCCACGTCGGATCGTTTGTCGTCGTCGGCGTCGGCGGCGTCGGCCGCATCGGCGTCGGCGTCGGCGCGTGCGCAATCGGCGGCGGCGCGGGCCGCTCGTTGCCCTTGCGACGCAATGGGTCGGCCGAGCGATCGCGCGGCAACAGCGGCGCGCCGGTCAACGACGTCGCGTCCTCGACCGCCGCCGGCGGCGCGACCACGGCCGGCGTCGACTCGACGCTCGCCGCGACCACGGGCGCCGTCTCGACGACGACCGATTTCGCTGCCGCGATCTTCTTCGGCTTCGTCGCCGGCTTCGCCGCCGCCTTCTTGGTCGGCTTCGCTGCCGCGCTCTTGGTCGGCTTGGGCGCCGCCTTCTTCGGCTTCGCCGCTGCCTTCGCCTTCGGCGCCGCCTTCTTCGGCTTGGCCGCTGCCTTCGTCTTCGCCGCCGCTTTCGCGGGCTTCTTCGCCTTCGCTGCTTTCGCCGGCTTCTTCGCCTTCACCATTTGTCCTCGACCACCGCAGCGCCCGATTTCGGCGCCGCCCTTTCGCGCGTCAACAACAACCGCGCAGCGCTCCTATAGCACGAACTTGATGCGCGGGAAGCACGATGTGCTCTACTGCGCCCGATGCCGCCCAAGCCCCCGCGCCCGCGTCGCGCCCTCTCGCAGCGCGCCGGCCGCGTCGTGTCGTCGGGCGACGGCAAGTGGCGCCGCCTCCTCGCCGAGGCGCTCGCCGTCCCCGCCGACGCCGACGCGCGTGAGCTCACGCACGGCTTCCACGCCTATCCGGCGCGCTTTCACCCGCTGGTCTGCCGCCGCCTGCTCGCCGAGACGGCGCGCGCCGGCACCGTCGTCCTCGATCCCTTCGTCGGCTCGGGCACCTCGCTCGTCGAGACCGCGCTGCGCGGCGCCACCGGCCGCGGCGTCGACGCCAATCCGCTCGCCGTCGATCTCGCCGCGCTCAAGGCCACGCCGGTGCCCGCCGGCGCGCGCGCGACGCTGGTCGCCCGCGCCACCGACATCTCGGCGCGCTCGCTCGATCGCGTCAAGAAGCGCGCGCGCACCAAGACGCAGGGCGGCGAGTACGACGATCCCGCGCGCTACATGCCGCACGTCTTCCGCGAGCTCGTCGGCCTGCGCGAGGAGATCGACGG
>DASXOU010000359.1:0-5013 GCA_036494045.1 Polyangia bacterium
CCGCCGCCGTCGAGAGCGGCCAGTCGCGGTCGGCGAGCTCGAGCCGCCAGCGCCGCGCGACGATCCACAGCGCCAGCAGCATCTCGCCGAGCGCCAGGTGCTTGCCGATGCAGGCGCGCGTGCCGGCGAGAAAGGGCGCGAACGCGGCTTTGTGCACTGGACGACGTCCCGGCGCGAAGCGGTCCGGGTCGAAGCGCTCCGGATCGGGCCAATAGCGCGCGTCGCGATGCGCCGAGTAGATCGACACGAGGATCGACTCCCCGGCGCGAACGCGATAGCCGCCGCAATCGTCGGCGGCGTAGGCGGAGCGGAAGGACTCCCAGAACGGCGGCATCAGGCGCAGCGTCTCGGAGATGACCTGCCGCGCGTAGGCGGCCTGCTCGTATTCCGTCGCCGCGTCGAGCTCGGCCTCGACGCGAAGCCGCACGTCGGGGTGGCGGTCGAGGAGGATCCACATCCAATGCAGCGCGGTCGCGGTGGCCTCGTAGCCGCCGAAGATGGTGGTCACGATCTGGTCGCGGATGAGGTCATCGTCGATCGGTTTGCCGTCGGCGTCGCGGCAACCGAGGAGGTGCGTGAGTAGATCGGCCGGTGGATCTTCGTGCGCGCGCCGGGCGGCGATGATGCGCGCGACCTCGCGATCGAGGACCGCGTTGGCCGAGCGCAGGAGCAGGCGGTTGGCGCCGGGAAGGAACGCGGTGGCGATGATGAGCGGCGCGCGCCGCAGCAAGAGCTCGAAGGCGCCCTCGATCAGCCGCACCGCCGGCTCCTCGATCGACGACGAGAACATGAGGCGCAGGATGACGCGCATGGTGATGCGCCGCATCTCGCGCTCCACGTCGACCGGCTCGCCGTCGCGCCAGGCGGCGGCGGTCTCCTCGACGACAGCCGTCGCCCTCGGCGAGGAGCAGGCCGCGGCCGAAGATCGGCCGCAGCTTGTTGAACAGCTTCCCCTTACAATAGTTGTCGACCAGGATGCTCGAGGGGCCGAGCCTCAGCCGCAGGAGCTCGCCCGGATACTTCGCCGCCGCTTCCAGGCAGTAGCGCGCCGGGTTGCGCGCGAAACGCGGCAGGTCGCCGAGAAGCGGCAGGCCGCCGAGGTCACGGGGCTCGTGGAGGGCCAAGGAAGGCCGAGCGTAGCACCGCTCGTCGCCGGTCGTTGGCGCGGTTCTGAATCGCCGCGATCACCTGCGGAGCAACGCGGCGCTCGACGCGCGCGACGAGCCAATTGGGAACCCAGCGGCGAAACTGCACGACGTTGTCGTATTGCACCGAGGTTCGATTGTTGCCGACGCGGCGCAGCGTCCACGAGCCTTCGTTGCGTCCGAAGTCGCCGTCGAGCTGACGCCAGCGGATGGTCGCGCCGGTCGCGTCGAGGTCGTCGACGACTGCGAGGCGCCCACGAACGTTCTTGAGCGGCCAGGGCAGGCGAAACGACACCTCGTAGTCGCCGTTCGAGGTGCGCGTCGAAGAGCGCATCGTGGGAAACCACTCGCTGTAGCGGGCGAACTCGGCGAGGACCGCGTGCACGTCGGCGAGCGGCGCCTCGATCACCGCGCGCACCGCGATGTGGCAGCCACGGCCGCCGTCGGCGCGACCGACGCTGACGAGGCTGTCCGCGGGGGCGAACGGCCCGAGCGCAGCGACGAGGATCCCGGCGCCCAGTGTAGGTGCCATACACCTTGTTCTAAGCAGCGAAACATCCGGCGACAGTGACGATTGCGCCTCCGGTTGGCGACCTATCTTTACTCGTACACCGACGAAGGAGGAGGTCATGTCACGAGCGGGCGTTGTCTTCATCGGGCTCTTCGCGTGTGCTTGCAGCCGGCAATTCCCGACGACCCAGATGGTCGCGGTGCAAGCGCCGGCAGCGACCGTCTCCTGCGCCGCCGACGGCGATTGCGGCTCCAACCAATTGTGCGTCGATCGCATGTGCTACGACGTCGCCGCCACCACGGCGTGCGCCGCTTCTCCGATTCATTTTGCGACCAACTCGTCGGCCATCGATCGGCGCAATCGCGGCGAGCTGAATCAGCTCGCCGCTTGCTTGCGCTCGGATCACGAGGTGCAGGTGTCGCTGGCCGGCAATGCCGACGAGCGCGGCGGCAGCAGCTTCAACCGCGATCTGGCGCAGCGGCGCGCCGACGCTGCGGCGCGCTATCTCGAGGTCGCCGGCGTTCCTGCGGCGCGGCTGAGCACGTTGACCTATGGCGCCGACAATCCGGCGTGCACGGCGCACGACGCCGCGTGCTGGCGGCACAATCGGCGCGTCGACATCGCCGCGCGCAACGTCAACGAGCAAGTGGTAAAAAACAAGAAGACCAGTGACGATGACACCAAGAGCGGGCTGCGCATCGACAGCACCGGAAACGGCACCGACAACGGATCGCCGTTAGGCAAGTAGGCGAGAGCGACCAAGGAGGGATGACCACGCCTCCGACGACAAAGAGACGCTTGCGCGGTTGGTGGCGGCTCTCGACACTGCTCCTGGTTCCGCTGCTGCTCGCCAGCGGCATCTATTCGCTTTGGCAGCTCTCACGCGCCAACGAATGGGTCGAGCACACCCACCAGGTGCGGCTGTCGCTCGCGAACCTCATGGCGACGCTGGTCGATGCCGAGACCGGCGTGCGCGGCTACGCCATCACCGGCGAGCGCGAGTTCCTGCAGCCCTACGACGCCGCCGTGCAACGGTGGCCCGAAAACGTCGCCAAGGTGCGCGCGCTCACCGCGGACAATCCCGATCAGCGGCAGCGGATCGGCGGAATCGAGCGGCTTTCGCGCGAGCGCTTGGCGTTCATCTCCCAGCTGCGCGCCGACTACGACGCCGGCCGTCGCGGCGCCGACCTGACCGCATCGATGCGCGCGTCCAAGATCAAGATGGACGGCCTGCGCGCGACCATCGCCGAGCTGCAGCAGGAAGAGGTCCGGCTCGACGAAATCCGCCAACACGAGGCGGTCCGTCGCTGGCGGCTGACGCTCTCCTTGTTCATCGGCGGCGCGATCGCGTTTCTGGTGGTCCTGAGCACCGCGTGGCGCGTGCGCTCGCGCGCCGACGCCGAGCACGACGCCGCGGAGGAGCGCTTCCGCCTCATGGTGGAGAGCGTGAAGGACTACGCCATCATCACGCTCGATCGCGAAGGTCGGGTGACCTCGTGGAACCGCGGCGCCGAGGCGATCAAGGGCTGGCGCGCCGACGAGATCATCGGCCAATACTTCGCTCGCTTCTATCCCGAGGAGGTGGCTCGTTCGGGAAAGTGCGAGCGCGAGCTCGAGACCGTCGCGCGCGAAGGGCGCTTCGAAGAGGAAGGCTGGCGCGTGCGCAAGGACGGCTCGCGCTTCTGGGCCAACGTGGTCATCAACGCCGTCAAGGACGAGCGCGGAAAGCTGATCGGCTTCACCAAGGTGACGCGCGATCTGACCGAGCGGAAGAAGGCGGCCGAGGCGCTGGCCGAGGAGTTTCAGCGACGCACCGACGCCGAGCGGGAGACGCGCTTCGCGCAGATGTTCATCGGCATCCTCGGCCACGATCTGCGCAATCCGCTCAACGCCATCTCGATGGCCGCGCGGCTGGCGACCAAGAAGATCAACAATCCCGATCCGAAGGTGTTCGAGCGCATCGCGTCGAGCGCGCTGCGCATGTCCAACATGGTCGACCAGCTGCTCGATCTGACGCGCAGTCGGCTCGCGGGCGGGATCCCCGTCGACAAAAAGTCAATCGAGCTCTCGGCGATCGTCGCCGGCGCCGTCGAAGAGCTGCGTCTCGCGCATCCCGATCGCGAGATTCGCTGGACGTCGCGCGCGAGCACGTCGCACTGCGCGTGGGATCCGGACCGGATGGGACAGGTCGCCTCGAACCTGATCGGCAACGCCATCCAGCACTCGGCGCCGTCGACGCCGATCACGGTGCAGCTGGCGCACAGCAACAGCGATGTCGTGCTCTCGGTGCACAACGTGGGTCCGCCGATTCCGGCCGACCTTTTGCCACACATCTTCGAGCCCTATCGGCGTACTACCGTGCGCAGCGAGCGCGCCAAGGGGCTCGGGCTCGGCCTGTTCATCACCGAGCAGGTGGTTCACGCGCACGGCGGGCGCGTCGAGGTCCATTCCACGGCCGACGAAGGCACGACCTTCACCGTCCGGCTGCCGTGCGCGGATCCGACAGATGTGGCGTCCGCGTCCCGAGTTGGGTACCCTCAGTCGTGATGGGTTCAGCGGCACATTCAATAGTCCTCGTGGTCGAAGATGAAGAAGAGTCTCGCGAGACGCTGCGCGAGCTCTTGGAGCTCGAGGGCTACGAGGTCCAGACAGCGATCAACGGCCGCGAGGCGCTCGACAAGCTCGAGCTCATCGAGCCCTGCCTCATCCTGCTCGACCTGTTCATGCCGGTCATGGACGGCTGGCAGGTGCTCGACCAGCTGCGCGCCGATGGGCGTCTCAATCGGATCCACGTCGTGGTCACCACGTCCGCGGCCGCCAACACGCCCTCGGACGTGCGCGTGTTCGTCAAGCCGCTCGACCTCGACCGGCTGATGCGCACCGTCGACGCCGTCTGCTGACCCATCGACAGGCGCCCAGATCTGGAGTATGTCACCCGAACCGATGAAGGAGTTGAGCTCGGCGCGTCGCGGACGCATTGGCAGCCCGGTCTCCCGGCCCACCTCCTGGTGGCTGAAGACGCTGCGGCAGCGCGCCGAGACCATGTACGACGACGCCGCCGAGCTGCCGCCGATGACGTTCGCGAGCGAGGCGGAGCGGCGCGCGTGCATCTCGTTCTTCAACGCGGCGCTGCGGGCCGAAGAGTCGGGCTCCTCGCAGGCGGAGAACCTGGCCGCCGCGATGCAAGCGATCGATCCCGCGCTCGCCGAGTGCCTGCGGCTTTACGGCGCCGAGGAGAACTGGCACCGCGGGCTCATCGTCGAGTTCTTGCGCGAGATCGGCGCCCCCGTGCAGCCGCTCGGCGGGATGACCGGCTTCTTCTATCGCGCGTACGCCAAGGCGCGCCATCTGCCGACG
>DASXOU010000360.1:0-2783 GCA_036494045.1 Polyangia bacterium
CGAGGCGCTGTGGAAGGCGTTCGCGCGCGCGACGATGGACGCCTCGCGCGTCGATCCGCGCGTCGGCGCCGTCGTGCCGTCGACGAAGGGCACGTTGACCCAATGACGGTGCGCGCCCAGAGCGAGCGAACGGAGGCGCGGGATTTTCGCGGCCCGGAGCCGAGTGCAGCGAGGCGACTTGCCGCGCCGCGCCGCAGTGAGCGAGCGGAGCAACAATGATCGCGATCGTCGACGCGGGGCTGGGCAACTTGCGCTCGGTGGCCAAGGCGCTCGAGGCCACCGGCACGCTGCAGCCGGTGCGCGTGACCTCCGATCCCAACGTCGTGCGCGACGCGGCGCGCGTGGTCGTGCCCGGCCAGGGCGCGTTCGGCGACTGCGCGAGCGCGCTCGGTCCCGAGGCGCCGCTCGGACGCGCCATCGCCGACAGCATTCGCGGCGGCAAGCCGTATCTCGGGATCTGTCTCGGCTTGCAGGTGCTGTTCGAGAGCTCCGAGGAGTCGCCCGGCCACCCCGGGCTCGGCGTGTTTCGCGGACACGTCAAGCGGCTGCCGTCGGGGACGCGCGACGAGAACGATCGGCGCATCAAGGTGCCGCACATCGGCTGGGCGCGCGTCGCGGTGCGCGCGACGCATCCGGTGCTCGACGTGCCGACGGCGGACAATTGGTTCTACTTCGTGCACAGCTATCACGCGAAGCCCGTCGACGAGTCGCTGATCGCGGCGGTGGCGGCGTTCGGCAACCTGCCGGTGACGGCGGCGATCGCGCGGCAAAACGTCGTCGCCGTGCAGTATCACCCCGAGAAGAGCCAGGCGGCGGGGCTCGAGCTTTTGCGGCAGTTCGTGGCCTGGCAATGCTGATCATCCCGGCCATCGATCTGCTCGGCGGCAACGTCGTGCGCCTGTACAAGGGCAAGCGCGAGTCGGCGAAGATCTACTCGAACGCGCCGGCCGACATCGCGCACGGCTTCGTGCAGTCGGGCGCCAAGCTGGTGCACGTCGTCGATCTCGACGCTGCGTTCGGCGAGGGCGACAATCGCGCGGTCATCAGCGCGATCGCGGCGACGGGCGCCGAGGTGCAGGCGGGCGGCGGCGTGCGCGACGTGGCGGCGGCGTGCGCGCTCCTCGATGCCGGCGCGCGCGCGATCGTGCTCGGCACCAGCGCCGTCAAGCAGCCCGAGCTGGTCAAGACGTTGTGCCAGGAGTTTCCCGGCTGCGTCGTCGTCGCCGTCGACGCGCACGGCGACAAGGTCGCGGTCGAAGGCTGGGCCGAGAAGACCGACGTCGAGGCCGGCGATCTGGCGGCGCGCGCCGTCGAGTGGGGCGCGGCGGCGGTCTTGTACACCGACATCGCGCGCGACGGCACCGGCGCGGGGCCGAACGTGGAGGCGACGGCGCAATTGACGCGCGCGCTGCATCCGGTGCCGGTGATCGCGTCGGGCGGCATCGGAACGCTCGATCATCTGCGCGCGCTCGCGGGCGCTCGCGTGCCGCAGGCGATCGTGGGACGCGCGCTCTACGAGAACAAGTTCACGCTCGGCGAAGCGTTCGAAGCGGCGGGGCATCCGTGAGCGTGCGGCGGATCATTCCCTGTCTCGACGTCAAGGACGGGCGCGTCGTCAAAGGCGTGCAGTTCGTGCAGCTCCGCGACGCGGGCGATCCGGTGGAGCAGGCGGCCGCCTACGATCGCGCCGGCGCCGACGAGCTCTGCTTCCTCGACATCACCGCGTCGCACGAACGGCGCGAGATCATCTACGAGGTTGTCGCGCGTACCGCCGAGCAGGTGTTCATGCCGCTCACCGTCGGCGGCGGCGTGCGCGACGTCGAGGACGTGCGCAAGCTGCTGCTCGCCGGCGCCGACAAGGTCGCGATCAACTCGTCGGCGGTCGAGGATCCGATCCTGATCACGCGCGCGGCCGAGCGCTTCGGCGCGCAGGCGATCGTGGTCGCGATCGACGCGCGCAAGACGCGCACCGGCGGCGAGACCGGCTGGGAAGTGTTCGTGCATGGCGGGCGCACGGCGACGGGGCTCGACGCCGTCGGCTGGGCGGCGCGCGTGGCCAAGGCGGGCGCGGGCGAATTGTTGGTCACGAGCATGGACAAGGACGGCACGCGCTCGGGCTACGATCTGGGGCTGACGCGAGCGATCGCCGATCGCGTGGACGTGCCGGTGATCGCGTCGGGCGGCGTGGGCACGCTCGAGCACTTGCGCGAAGGGCTCGTCGAGGGGCACGCCGACGCGGTGCTGGCGGCGTCGATCTTCCACTTCGGGACCTTCTCGGTACGCGACGCGAAGTTGTATCTGCAGGAAGTGGGCGTGCCGATGCGGCCGCCGCCGGGGATGCCGTGAGCGACGCCGGCGCGCGCAAATTGACGGCGGCCGTCGTGCAGCACGCGCTCACCGGGCGCGTGCTCATGTTGGGATACATGGACGACGAGGCGTTGCAAAAGACGCGCGAGAGCGGCGAAGTGTGGTTCTGGTCGCGCTCCAAGAAGCGGCTGTGGAAGAAGGGCGAGACCTCGGGCAATGTGCTCCGGCTCGTCGATCTGAAGGCGGACTGCGACGCCGACGCGTGGCTGGTGCGCGCGCTGCCGGCGGGGCCGACCTGCCACACCGGGTCGCAGACCTGCTTCGGCACCGACGGCAAAGAGCCGGCGCCGACCGAGCTCGAGGCGCTCTATCAGACGATCGTGGCCCGCAAGAACGCGCCTGCCGGCACGAAGTCGTACGTCAAGGAGCTGCTCGAGCAAGATCGCGTCGGCCAAAAGATTGGCGAAGAGGCCAAT
>DASXOU010000361.1:0-4420 GCA_036494045.1 Polyangia bacterium
TGATCGCGGCGGCGCTGCTGCTCGACCACAAGGCGCGCTTTCCCGGCTGGTGGGCGACGCTGCCGACGGGCGCGGCGTGCCTGTTCATCTCGGCGGGGCCGGATGCGTCGTTCAATCGCGCGATCCTGTCGCACCGGCTCATGGTCTTCATCGGCGTCATCAGCTATCCGCTGTACCTATGGCATTGGCCGCTGCTGTCGATGCTGCGCGCCGCGGCCGGCGGCGGCGAGCCCAGCGTCAGCGTGCGTGTCGCCGCGCTCGCGGTCGCGGTCGTGCTCTCGATCGTCACCTGGCGATTCGTCGAAAAACCGATTCAACGATATTTTTCGTTCCGCCAGCCCGGCTTCTCCAGAAGCCCCGCGTTCGCCATTCTCTCTTCGCTGGCGATGCTCGGCGGGCTGGCGACGTTCGGCTATCTGATCCACCGCGACATCGTCGCCGCGCGCGATCAAAAGAACAACCCGCTCGCGTATCAGCTGCAGAGGTACGCCGTCTACGACAACAGTGCGACGCGCATCAACCGCTGCTTCGTCGACACGTCGCTCCCTTTCAGCGGCTTCGCGGAGGAATGCTACGTCGGCGACGGGCACAAGCCCGACGTCATGATCCTCGGCGATTCACACGGCGCGCACCTCTATCCGGGCCTGGCCGAGGCGCTGCGCAGCTCGGGCGTCGAGCTCTTGCAACTGAACGCGAGCAGCTGTCCGCCACTCGTCGGCGGCGATCCCTCCGAGTCGGAGAGCTGCCGCGCGGCCAATGAATTCATCTTTCGAACCATCCACGCGCGTCACCCGCAGACCGTAATCGTCGACGCCGAATGGACCAGCTACTTCGTGCGGCCGCACGTCCACGCCGCGATCGCGAAAACGATTCGACAGTTTCAAGCGGACGGCGTCGAGCACGTCGTCGTGATCGGGCCGATGCCGGACTGGGATCCGGCGCTGCATCAGGTCCTGGAGACGAAGTTCCTGCGCGACGGATTGGGGCTGCCGTCGCACACCAACGTCGGGCTCGATCCGAGCCTGCTCGGCGTGAACGACGTGCTACGCCGCGACGCCACGGCGGCCGGCGCGCGCTTCATCTCGCTGACCGATCGGCTGTGCGACGCCGCCGGCTGCATCACCTTCGTCGGTCCCGACGTGGCATCGGATCTCATCGTCTACGACACCGATCATCTCACCGTCGCCGGCGCGCGCTTCGTTTCGCGGACGATCGTGGCGCCGGCGCTGGCGGACCTGCTTCACCCATGAGCCGGCCCATGTCGTAGCGCGCCGGATCATCTTCGGGCGCGGCGACGGGCGCCCACAGATCGCCGTGCTTCTTCAACCGCGCGGGCACGTTGCGCACCGTGAAATCGGCGATCTCGATCGTGGGCAGCTCGCGCCAGGTCACCGGCGTCGACACCGTCATGAGCGGCGTCGGCCGCACCGAATAGATCGACGCCAGCGTCGAGCCCCAACGGTTCTGGTTGTAGTCGACGAGCACGCGCCCCGGCGGCCGCTTGGCGCGCGCGTAGACTGCCGTCATCAGCGACGGATAGCGCTTGGCCAGCTCGATCGACACGGTCTTGGCGAAGGTCCACACGTCCTTCTGCTGGGGGCCGCGCTTGATCGGCACGTAGACGTGCACGCCCTTCGAGCCCGAGGTCTTGGCGAACGGCGGCGCGCCGATGCCGCGCAACGTCTCGGCCAAAAGCAGTGCCGTCTCGCGCACCGCCGCGAACGGCGCGTCGCCGGGATCGAGATCGAAGTGCACGTAGTCGGGGCGATCGACGTCGTCGGCGCGCGCGTACCATTGGTTGAGATCGATGCAGCCGAGGTTGATGCACCACATCAGCGACGGCACGTCCTGCACCATCGGGAACTCGATCACGTTGCCCTCGCCGTGATCGATCGAGATGGTCTCGATCCACTGGGGCCGCGGCGTCGGCGCGCGCTTCATGAAGAAGAAGTCGCCGGCGGCGCCGTGCGGATAGCGCTTCATGACCATGGCGCGGTCGCGGAGGTGCGGCAAAAGCCAGGGCGCGACGTCGACGTAGTATTGAATGAGGTCGCCCTTGGTGAAATCGGGCCAGAAGGGCTTGTCGAGGTTGGTCAGCTTGACGCGCTTGCCGTCGAGCTCGACGATCGCGTCGCCGGCCTCCGGGATCAGGCGTCTGGTCATCCTCTTCAATATAGGTTATGAGCGGGCTCCATGTTCGACGGAGGTCCCATGCGTCGTTTGCTGCTCGCTCTCGTATTCGTCGCCGGCTGTGGTCACGAAGAGGCTGCCAAGCCGGTCGCGCCCGTCGCTGCCGCGCCGCCGGCCGCACCGGCGGCTCCTGTCGAGACCGGTCTCGACGAGACGGCGATCGATTCCAGCGTCAACCCGTGCGACGACTTTTATCAGTACGCGTGCGGCAATTGGCTGAAGCGCACCGAGATCCCCGCCGACAAGGCGCAGTGGGCGCGCAGCTTCTCGGTCATCGACGAGCGCAACGAAGACACGCTGCACGGGATCCTCGAGGCGGCGTCGAAGGGCCAGGTGCAGACGCAGTACGGCGACAAGATCGGCGCGCTGTTCGCGAGCTGCATGGACGAGGCGGGCATCGAGGCGAGCGCGCCGACGCAGCTCAAGCAGCAGATGAAGCGCATCGAGATCATCCGCGATCAGTCGTCGCTGCAGAAGGAAGTGGCGCGGATGCACGCGTCGATCGGCAACCCGATGTTCAACTTCGGGCAGGAGCAGGATCTGAAGGACTCGACGAGCGTGATCGGTGCGCTCGTGCAGGGTGGGCTCGGGCTGCCCGATCGCGATTACTACATCACGACGACGGGCAAGATGCCCGAGATCAAGAAGGCATATCTGGCGCACGTCGAGAAGATGCTGACGCTGGCGGGCGAGTCGGCGGCGACGGCGACCAAGGACGCGGCGACGGTGATGAAGATCGAGACGGCGCTGGCGCAGGCGTCGATGTCGCGCGTCGACATGCGCGACCCGAACAAGATCTATCACCGCATCGATCTGGCGGGCATCGAGAAGACGGCGCCGAAGTGGAATTGGAAGGCGTACCTGAAGGAGATGGGCGTTCCCGAGATCACGCAGATCAACGTGTACTCGCCCGACTACTTCGCGGCGCTCAACAAGATGCTGACGGCGACGCCGATCGCCGAGTGGAAGTCGTACCTGAAGTGGCACATGGTGCACAACCTGGCGCCGACGCTGTCGAAGCAGTTCGTCGACGAGAACTTCGCGTTCTACGGCAAGACGCTGTCGGGCACGGCGGAGATCGAGCCGCGCTGGAAGCGCTGCACGCGCTCGGTCGATCGGCTGATGGGCGAGGCGCTCGGGCGCGCGTTCGTCGAGAAGACCTTCGGCACCGAGGGCAAGGAGCACACGCTCAAGATGGTGCACGAGATCGAGGGCGCGATGAGCGCGGATCTCGACGGGCTCAAGTGGTTCGACGACGCCACGCGCAAGCAGGCGCACGAGAAGCTGTCGGCGATCGCTAACAAGATCGGCTTCCCCGACAAGTGGCGCAACTACGACGCGCTCGAGATCGGGCGCGAGTCGTACATGACCAACGTGATGCACGCCGAGCAGTTCGAGACCAAGCGCGAGCTGGACAAGATCGGCAAGCCGCTCGATCGCACCGAGTGGGGCATGTCGCCGCCGACGGTGAACGCGTATTACGACCCGTCGATGAACGAGATGGTGTTCCCGGCCGGGATCCTGCAGCCGCCGTTCTTCAATCGCGCGGCGCTCAAGCCGGTGAACTACGGCGCCATCGGCATGGTGATGGGCCACGAGCTGACCCACGGCTTCGACGATCAGGGCCGCCAGTTCGACGCCAAGGGCAACCTGCGCGATTGGTGGACCGGGCCGGTGGGCAAGGAGTTCGAGACGCGCGCGCAGTGCGTGATCGATCAGTACAGCGGCTACGTCGCGGTGGATGACCTGCACTTGAACGGCAAGCTGACGCTCGGCGAGAACATCGCAGACCTCGGCGGCATCAAGCTCGCGCACGCGGCGTGGGTGATGGCGAGAGGCGGCGCGCAGCCGCAGAAGATCGGCAAGTTTACCGACGAGCAATTGTTCTTCTTGGGGACGGCGCAGTCGTGGTGCAATAAGCGGCGGCCGGAGACGGCGCGCATGAGGGTGACGGTGGATCCGCATTCGCCGGGCCAGTATCGGGTGGATGGACCGATGTCGAATCTGCCGGAGTTTGCTACTGCGTTCTCGTGCAAGCCCGGGGACAAAATGGTTCGCAAGAACCAATGCACCATTTGGTAAGGGCGCCGATCTAACGCACCCACCCCGCTCCCCCTCCCGCTCCCCCTCCCCCTCCCGGTCCCCCCGGCCCGCACCCGACGGTGTACCCACAGATCCGATCGATTCGATCGGTCAGACCGACCGGCCGTGGTTTGCGGGAACCGGGAAC
>DASXOU010000362.1:0-2864 GCA_036494045.1 Polyangia bacterium
GCGATGACCGCGCCGCGCTCCTTGTCGAAGCGGATGATCGCGCGCGCGGCCGAGAGCTTGGCCAGCGCCGCGTCGACGGCGCGTGGCGCGGCGCCGAGCCGCATCTGTAACGCGGCGCGCGCGATCCCCGCTTCACCGGCGCGCGCCACTTCGAGTCGCACCGCCGCTTCGACGTCGCGCTCGGCGAGCGCGCGCTCGGTCGCACGCAGCGCCTCGAGCGCCGCCGGCGTCCCGCGGCGGACGCGCGCGCCGAGCGTACGCAGGACGACGCCGCCGCCGACGGTGGTGCCGTGATGGCGCTGCATGGCGAAGCCACGCAGGATGAAGCGATCGCCGGGCAACAGCACCATCGGCTCGTCGAGCGCGAGCTGCGCCAGCGCGCTGCCGCCGGGCGCGAGCTCGCCGGTGTCGAGCAGCGACAGCGTCGCCAGCGTCTGCGCCGTGCCCGCGTGCACGAGCAGGCGCGCGCGCCGCTTGAGCGGGCGCTTCGAGGTCGCCAGATAGCGCAGCCGCGCGTCGACGAGCCGTCCCGCTTCGAGCTCGCCCGGGCGCACCAGCGTCTGCCCGCGCGCGAGCGCGTCCTTGGCCATGGTCACGTTGATCGCGGTGCGATTGCCGGCGCGCGCTTCGTCGACGGCGGCGCCGTGCACCTGCGTGCCGCGCACCTTGCCGGCGGCACCGCCCGGCTGCGCGATCAGATCGTCGCCGGCGCGCACCCGCCCCGCCCACAGCGTGCCGGTGACGACGGTGCCGAAGCCCTTCATCGAGAACACGCGATCGATGGGCAGGCGCACCAGCCCCTCGGGATCCTTGCCCGGCACTTCTCGTAAACCCTCGGCGATCGCCGATTTGAGCGTGTCCAGCCCTTCGCCGCTCTTGGCCGACACGGCGATGATGGGCGCGCCTTCGAGGAACGTGCCGCGCAAGGTCTCGCCGACGTCGGCGATCGCCAGCTCGCGCAATTCGCCGTCCACCAGATCGGCCTTGGTCAGCGCCACCACGCCGCGCCCGATGCCGAGGAGGCCGCAGATGTCGAGGTGCTCGCGCGTCTGCGGCATCACGCCCTCGTCGGCGGCGACGACGAGCACTACCAGATCGATGCCGACGGCGCCGGCCACCATCGTGCGCACGAAGCGCTCGTGGCCCGGCACGTCGACGACGCCGACCACCTCGCCCGTCGGCAGCGCCAGATGCGCGAAGCCGAGCTCGATGGTGATGCCGCGCTCCTTCTCTTCCTTCAGCCGATCGGTGTCGATGCCGGTGAGCGCGCGCACCAGCGTGGTCTTGCCGTGGTCGATGTGACCGGCGGTGCCGATCACGCGCGCGAGCGTGCCCATGTCGAGGTGAACTATTGCTTGAGCGCGGAATGCAACGTCAAGCGGAACAGATCGCCGTCGGCGACGAGCTCGCCGTCGACGCGGCGCAGGTGCGCGAGCACCTCGAGCAGCTCCTGCGCATCGTGGCCGGCGTTGAACAGCGGGCCGAGCTTGGCCAGCTCCGCCATGTCGGCGGCGAGCCGCATGATCGGCGGCTTGCCCCTGCCGGCGACGTCGATGGCGGCGGCGTCGCCGCTGCGAAAGGCCCAGGTCAACGATTCGTCGCTGTCGGCGACGGTGAAGCCGACGCGCCCGCCGGCGAGCGTCTCCAGCGCCGCCGTCACCTGCCGCGGCAGCCCGGGGATGTTGAGCCCGTACACCGTCGGCGAGCGCTTGCCGATGTTGGTGGTCGCGCCGGCGCCCGACGCCGCGAGCAGGAGCTCGATCATCGTGCGCGCCGCCGGATCGAAGGTCGCCGCCACCGCGCCGCGCGGCCCCGCTTGGGTCACGTCGCGCACCGCGACCACCACGTTGCGCAGCGCGCCGAAGCTCGCCTGCAGCGACGCGAACGGGCCGGCGGCGTTGCCCGGCTTCACCGTCGTCAGCGCCGCGATCGCCAGCGGCCACGAGCGCACCACCAGCGTCATGCCCGCGAGCGTGTCGCAGCCGTCGATCGCCGCCGACATCGCGTCGCCGTTGGCGAACGGCCCCGGGTGCTTGAGCGCGGCGAACGGCGCCAGGCTGGCCGCGTAGAGCGCGATCACCGCGGTCGCGTCGCGCCCGAGCAGCTCGGCGTCGAGCCCGGCGTCGTCGACGGCGCGCATCTTCAAGCCGCCGAGCGGCACGCCGCCTTCGGTGCCCCACGCCCAGGTCAGCGACAGCCCCTCGGGCGTGGCGCCGAGCGCGAGCCCGACGTCGTCGAAGGTGGTCGGCGCGCGCGACCAGACCGCGCACTTCTTGTCGCTGCCGTGCTGGCGCGCGCGACGATCTTGATCGGCCATCGCCTTGGCCAGCGGCTGCATGCGCCGCCCGTCGAGATACGCGACCGCCGCGGCGTCGGGCGAAAAAAGCCGGCGCGCGCCCTTGCCGGCGCGGAACGGATGCAGCGGCTTGATGGCGAAGCGCCGCACCAGGTCGGCCGCCGCCGGTGCCTTCTTGCCGTCGATGGTGTTGACCACGTCGACGATCACGTCCGAGTCGACGACGCGGATCGCCACCGCCACGTCGGGCGCCAGATTTCCCGTCGCCACGACGCCCTGCTTGCCGGCCGGCGACGCGGGGTCGACGTACGACAGCTTGATCTGCCCGCTGGCGGCGAGGGCGCCGATGAAGGTGCGGAAGGTGGCGACGTCGCGCAGCGTGGCGGCGATGCGCGTGTGCGCCTGGTTCGGCCCCGCCGGCTCCAGCAGCGACAGCACCAGCGGCGCCGCCACGTCGATGCCGGGCGCGGCCAGGAGCGCGGGGTTGAACGGATCGATGCCGCCGAGCTGACGCTTGAGCCGCTGCATCGCCGGCAGCTTGTCGACGCCCACGCGTTGCAACGCGCCC
>DASXOU010000363.1:0-8226 GCA_036494045.1 Polyangia bacterium
CCGTCCAGTCGCCGTTGGCATCCGGCCCGGTGAGCTTGTTGGCGGTCGCGTCCCAGTTGTTGAATTCGCCGGCGACGCTGACGCTGGCGGGCGCGGCGCCGTGATAGGTGAACACCGTGCCGCAGGCACGCTGCGGGATGACGCCGCCGTCGCCGGTGGTGACGACGCCGCCGTCACCGCCGCCGCTACCGCCGCCGCCGGCCATGTCGCCGGCGCTGCCGTCGGCGCCAAAGTGGTAGGTGCCGCAACCCACGGCCACCGCGACGAGGAGCGCGAGAAAACAGAACTTCATTCGG
The DNA here is from genome assembly GCA_036494045.1 of Polyangia bacterium. Classification (GTDB taxonomy): domain Bacteria; phylum Myxococcota_A; class Polyangia; order Palsa-1104; family Palsa-1104; genus JAQBQH01. Next base: position 297 of record DASXOU010000363.1, read on the forward strand.
CACCTACCGCAGTTCTCACGGCTTAGTAACTCACAATTGAGTGCCGTGTCAAGACGATGTTGCGAGCGTGTTTCGAACGGCTCGTTTCCCGGCGGGCGATCAGCCTTTGCGCGTCATGGTGTTGGCCGCCTGCACCCAATGCGCGACGGTGCCGCCGCCGCGGATGACGGCGGCGACGTTGACCGCCTCGGCCATCTCCTCGGGCGTGCAGCCGGCGTCGCTGCACGACGACGAGTACGAGTCGATGCAGTAGGGCTCTTGAATCGCGAAGGCGACGGCGAGCGCGATCAGCTTCTTGGTCTTGCCGTCGAGCGCGCCGGGCTCCATCGTCGCGCTGTACCACTTCGAGAAGAGATCGAAGAGCTGCGGGTTGGTCTTGGCGATCTCGCCGAAGCGAGCGAGGTCTTCGGACAGGTAGTAGCTCGGCATGCGCGCAGTATACTGACGGCCGTGAAGCGCGTGATCGTAATCGGCGCCGGGCCGATGGGGCTGGAAGCGGCGCTTCTGTGCGGCGCGCGCGGCTTCGACGTCACGGTGCTCGAGCGCGACGAAGTGGGCGCGTCGCTCTTGCAGTGGGGAGCGACGCGGGCGTTTTCGCCGCTGGCGATGAACGTGTCGGCGCGGGCGCGCGCGATCGTGGGCGGGCTCGACGACGCGGCGCTGCTCACGGGACCCGAGCTCGTCGAGCGCGTGCTGGTGCCGCTCGGGCGATCGGCGCCGCTGGCGGGGCGAGTGCGCGCGCGCCATCGCGTCATCTCCGTCGGCAGGGCGCGCATGCGGCGCGACGAGCTCGCCGGCCATCCTTTGCGCGGCGAACGCGCGTTCCGCGTGCTCGTCGAGACGCCGGAAGGCGAGCGCGTCTTCGAGAGCGACGCAGTGCTCGATGCGTCGGGCGTGTATGGTCAGCCGTTGTGGCTCGGCGCCGGCGGCGTGCCGGCGCTGGGCGAGCGGGCGATCGGCGCGCGCGTGGTGCGGCGCCTCGGCGAGCTGCACGCGCGGCTGCCCGAGTGGAAGGACAAGCGCGTCCTCCTCGTCGGCCACGGCCACTCGGCGGCGCACGCGGCGGCGCTGATCGCCGGCGGCGCGAGCGCGCTCGTGTGGGCGGTGCGCGCGGCCAACGCGCGGCCCGTCGCCGACGTGGCGGCCGATCCGTTGCCCGAGCGCGCGGCGGTGGTGGCGCGCGCCAACGCGATCGCGGCGGCGCCGCCGGCGAACGTGAAGATCGAGCGGCGCGCGCACGTCGAGGCCATCGCCGTCGACGGAGCCGCCCTGGCGGTGATGCTCTCCGGCGAGCGGCGCGTCGTCGTCGACGAGATCGTCGCGCTCACCGGATTTCGCCCCGACACGTCGCTCGCGGGCGAGCTCGCGGTCGAGCTGTCGCCGGCGACCGAAGGCGCGGCGCGGCTGGCGCGCGCCGTCGCCGACGTGACCGATTGCCTGTCGGTGCCGTCGGTGCGCGCGGGCGATCTCGCGTCGGGCGAGCCCGGCTTCGCGCTCGTCGGGCACAAGAGCTACGGCCGCTCGCGCGCGTTCCTCTTGCAGACGGGCCTCGCGCAGTTGGAAACGATCGTCGCGTCGCTCTAAGGATTACGCAGGAATCGTGCGCTCGAGCGCGGCGCGATCCCACTTGGCCAGCCGCGCGGCGGCGGCGTACGCCGAATCGGCGAACGTGAGGATCTCGCGCGCGGGATCCGCGCTCGCGCGCACCGCTTCGTAGGGCAGGATCAGCTCTTTGAAGCCCTTGTGGTAGTACGCCGCCGCCGGCGCGAATTTCTCGTCGGCGAAGCCGGCCGGCTCGGGCGCGGCATAGGCGTAGAACGCGGCGTCGACGTCACCGGTGCCGGGCCAGAAGCCGAGGCTCATGACCTCTTCGTTGTACGACAGGCGCGTGATGTAGTCGGCGTCGGGCCGCGGCGGCGCGGCGCGTCCGGAGAAGCGCGTCACCGCGAGATCGAAGCTGCCCCAGAAGAAGTGCACCGGGCTCGACTTGCCGCTGAAGGTGCCGCGATATTGCTTGAAGACCACGTCGACGCGGCGCAGGACCTCGAAGAAGCGGCGCGCGGAGTCGGCGTCGTAGCTGCAGTGCTGCGTGTCGGCGGAAAACGGGATCGGATTGGGGATCTCGACGGGGTGATCCCAGATCTTCACGGCGACGTCGAGCTGGCCGAGCAGCGAACAGACGCCGTCGTAGAACTCGGCGACGGTGCGCGGGATCAGCGGCAACGAGCGGTTGCGCCCGTCGCTGGCGCGGATGACGAGCGCGTGATCGATGAAGTCGAAGTCGATCTCGATCGTGCGATCGCCGTAGGGCATCGGCGACGTGGTCAGGCCGCGCACCGTCAGGTAGAACGGCACGTGCCAGAACTGGTTCTCAGGCGCGCACCAAGCCAGGCGCATCTTCCCGATCACCTGCGTGTACATGTGCAGCGTCGCGTAGGTGTCTTGCCAGGCGGCGCGGGGGAGAGCAGGCCAGTTCGAGGTGGGCATGCTGGAGACGATAGCGCGGTTCAGAGAAAGAACAGGCGACAGGCGACAGGCCGCCGGTGATTGGAAACTTTCAGAAAGGCCGCCGACCGGCTCACGCGCAGGCGCAACGACATTTCAATGGCCCGCCGCCTGTCGCCTGTCGCCTGTTGCCGCGCCTCACCCTTTGACTCCGCCCTGCGTCAGCCCCCCAACCAAATGCCGCTCCAGCGCGAAAAAGAGCGCCATCACCGGCAGCGACACCAAAATCGCGCCGGCGGCGAAGTGTCCCCACTCGGTCGAGTAGTCGCCGACGTAGCGCTGCAGCGCCACCGGCAGCGTCCACGCGCGCGGATCGTTCATGAACGTGTAGGCGAGGATGAACTCGTTCCATGCCGTGAGAAAGCAGAACAGCGCGGTGACCGCGAGCGCCGGGCGCGCCAGCGGCAGCGCCACGCGCCAGAACGCGTCGAAGCGCGTGCCGCCGTCGAGCAGCACGGCCTCCTCGAGCTCGCGCGGCAGCGTATCGAAGTAGCCCTTGAGCATGAACACGCAGAACGGGATCGCCGTGGTCGCGTAGACGAGCACCAGGCCGACCAGGTGATTCAAGAGATGCAGCCGCTCGAGCAGCACGTAGAGCGGAATGGACGTGACCACGCCGGGGAACATCTGCGACACGAGAAAAGCGCGCAGGCTCGTCTGCCGCCCGACGAAGCGAAAGCGCGACAGCGCGTAGCCCGCCGAGCAGGCGAGCGCGACGCCGAGCGCGGTGACCGCGGCGGCGACGACGATCGAGTTGGCGAGCTGGCGGCCGAAGAGCCAGCGGCCGGCGGCGTCGTGCGTGCCGAGCACGTCGGCGAAGTTCTGCAGCGTCACGTGCGACGGCAGCGGCGAGGGCGACAGCTCGGCGCCCTGCGACGGCGACAGCGCCATCTTGATGACCCACAGAACGGGATAGATCGTGACCACGCTGGCGATGACCAGCGCGGCATGCACGCCTGCCGTGCGCAGTGCCTTCATGCGCGCTCCTGCTGTTGTTGCCGCGAGACGAGCGCGGTCTGCGCGGCGAGGATGACGAAGATGAGGACGGCGTAGGCGGCGGCGTAGCCGTAGCGATGGCCGCGCGAGAACGCCCAGCGATAGGCCTGCGACACGAGGATGTCGGTGGCGCCGTCGGGCTCGCCGCCGGAGACGAGAAAGACGATGTTGAACATGTTGAACGTCCAGACCGCGCCCAGGAGCACCGACGGCAGGAGCGCCGGCTTGAGCAGCGGCAGGATCACGTGGCGCAGCCGCTGCAGGCGGCTGGCGCCGTCGAGCGCCGCCGCTTCCTCGAGCTCCTTTGGGATCTGCGAGAGCGCGCCCAGCGTCACGACCATCATGAACGGGAAGCCGAGCCAGACGTTGGTGGCTAGATTCGCCGAGAACGCGGTCCAGAAGCGCGAGAACCACGAGATCGGATGCACGCCGACCAGCGCGAGCAGGCCGTTGATGGCGCCGAACTGCCGCTGGAACATGCCGCGCCAGATGAGCGCAGTGATGTAGTTGGGCACCGCCCACGGCACGATGAGAAGCACGCGGTAGACGCTGCGCAGGCGCAAGAACGGATCGCGCAAGAGCAGCGCCAGCGTCACGCCAATGATGACGTGGAGCGCGACGTTGGCGACGGTCCACAGCGCGGTGACCGCGAGCGTGAACCAGAAGCTCAGTGGATCGGTGATGGGCGCGTCGTGCGAGGCGAGGATGTCGGCGAAGTTGTGCAGACCGATGAAGGTCCAGCGGCCGGCCTCGTGCCAGTAGAGCGACATGCCGGCGCCGACCGCGAACGGCACGAAGACGAGGACGACCATGGCGACGGCGGCGGGCGCGAGATAAGCGTAGGCGGTCGATTGCGCGCGGATCGCGCGGATGCCGCCGCCTCGGCGCGCGCGCGCGATCGTCAGGCCCGCGAGCGCGATGCCGCCGAGCGCGAAGAGGACGGCGTACGGGCCCGCCGGCGCGCGCGGCGGAGGCGGGCGCAACGAATCGTTGACGCGCTTTTCGGCGGCGAGCATCGCCGGCCGCGCGCCGGTCGCGCCGCGCAGCACCTTGCGCAGCGCCTGGCTCAGCGGCTCCCACAAAAGCGGCAGCGTCGGCGTCGTCGGCATCGGCACGGTCGCGGCGAGCTGCGCGCGGAACGCCGACAGCACCGGATCCCCGGCGATGCGCGGATCGTCCCAGGTCGCGCGCGCCGCCACCGTCTGCCGGCCGACGCGCGCGCGCTCGAGCGCCGCCTCGCCCGAGGCCAGCCACAGCGCGAACGCGGTCGCCGCCGCCGGATCGCGCCCGCGCGCCGGCATCATCAGCGCCTCGATCTCGACGAGCGGCGCCGCCGGCCGCCCGGTCGCGCTCACCGTCGGCAGCGGCGCCACGCCAAACGGCACACCCGGCGCGATCTCGCCGACGAACCACGGTCCATTGATCGTCAGCGCGGCGCGTCCGTCGTTGAACAGTTGCGTGGCGACGACGCCGGTCGCTTCCGGCGGCAACAGCTCCTCGGCGGCGAGCGACTCGACAAAGGCGACCGAGGCGATCGCGCCGGCGCCGTCGAGCGCGGGGCGGCCGGCGGCGTCGAAGAGCTGACCGCCGAAGCCGTGCAGCCAGGGCGCGTGATAGAAGGCCGCGCCCGCTTCGTAGGCGAGCGCGTAGTTGCCGGCGGGCTTGTTCGCCTTGACGCTGCGGGCGAGCGCGACCAGCTCGTCGGTGGTCGCCGGCGGACGCGCGATCAGATCCTTGCGATAGAACAGCGCCAGGCTCTTGAACGCGAGCGGCACGCCCCACAGCTTGCCGTCGAACTCCAGCGGCGCGACGGTGCCATCGAGAAATTGTGCGCGCGCATCATGACTAATGTGCAGCGGCACAATGAGCTCGCTGCGCGCCCATTCGCCGATCTTGCCGTGGCCGAAGACGACGAGGTCGGGCCCGTTGCCGCGCGGGATCGCCGCCTCCAGCTTCGAGGCGAATCCGTCGTACGGCTGCGCCAACGCCTCGACCTGCACGTCGGCGTGCGCGCGGTTCCACATCGCCACGCACGCTTCGAGCGCCTTCTGCTCGTCGGCGCGATACGAGTGCCAGAGCACCAGCTGCGTCGCCAGGAAGAGCGGGGCGATCACGGCTTGATGCTGAGCTGTCGGTTGTCAGCGGTCGGCTGCCGGTGATCGAGCTCCACGCGCGCTCCATCGCCGCCGAAGCAGTGCAGGCGCGTGGGATCGATCGCCACGTGCACGCGCTCGCCTGAACGCGGCACCGCGTGCGCCTCGACGCGCGCGATGAGCTCGATCATTTCCACGCGCAAGTGCACCAGCGCCTCGGCGCCGAGGTGCTCGACGACGTCGACGGTGGCGGCGACGCCGCTCGGCACGATCCGCAGATCCTCGGCGCGCACGCCCACCGACGTCACCGTCGCCGGCAGCGCGCCGGTGAGCCGGCTCGCCTGCGCCGCGCGCGCGTCGAGCACGTTCATCTCCGGCGTGCCGATGAACTTGGCCACGAACAGGTTCGCCGGCCGCCCGTACAGCTGCGACGGCGCGCCCACCTGCATGAGCACGCCGCCCGAGAGGACCGCGATACGATCGGCCAGCGTCATCGCCTCGACCTGATCGTGCGTCACGTAGACCATCGTCGCCGAGAGCCGCTGATGCAGCCGCATCAGCTCCACGCGCATCTGCCCGCGCAGCGCCGCGTCGAGGTTCGACAGCGGCTCGTCGAACAGGAACACCTTGGGCCGCCGCACCACCGCGCGCCCCATGGCCACGCGCTGCCGCTGGCCGCCCGACAATTGCGCGGGACGGCGATCGAGCAGCGGCGTCAGCCCGAGCATCTCGGCCGCCTCGCCGATGCGCCGCCCGATCTCGTCCTTGGGCGTCTTGCGCATCTTCAAGCCGAAGGCGAGGTTGTCGCGCACCGTCAGGTGCGGATAGAGCGCGTAGCTCTGGAACACCATGGCGATGTCGCGATCGCGCGGCTCGGCGCGCGTGATGTCGGCGCCGTCCATGAGGATGGCGCCGCGCGACAGCTCCTCGAGCCCGGCGATGCAGCGGAGCAGCGTCGACTTGCCGCAGCCCGAAGGTCCGACGAGCACGAGCAGCTCGCCGTCGGCGACCGACAGCGACACGTCGCCGAGCACGCGCGTGGCGCCGTGATCCTTGCCGACGTGCTCGATGCGCAGCTCAGCCATCGACGTTCAGCTTACTGCAACGGAACGACGTCGGCGGGGGGAACCAGGATGCGCGCGCCGCGGGCGGGCACCGGCACGTTGAGCGCGCCTTGCAGGCCGACGGTGAAGGTGGCGGTCGCGTCGCCCGGCGCGGCCAGGATGTCGACGAGCTGCTGTCCCGGCGCGAAGTCGGTGAGCATGTCCGAGCCGCCCATCTTCGCCTGCGACGTCTCCGACTGCTGCGTGTCGCTGGTGTTGAGCACCACCAGCATCGAGTGCGCGCCGTCGGTGCGCTCGTACGCCACCATCCCCGCGTCCTCCTCGGCCGCCACGTGCGTCGTCACCCACTTGAGGCTCATGGTGCCGTGCCTGAGCGGCGCGTACGCCTTGCGCACGCGAATCAGCTTTTGAATCCACTGAAACGTGCCGCCCGTCGTCGGAAAGCCGGTGTCCCACAGCCGCTCGCGATTGGTCGGATCGTTGCCGCCGTTGAACTCCTGCTCGGTGCCGTAATAGATGCAGGGGATTCCGTCTTCGGTGAGGATATAGGCGAGCGTATTTTGCAGCGCCGGCGTCGACGGCTTGTCGAACAGGAAGCGCGTGACGTCGTGGTTGTCCATGAAGTTGACGAGCGCGTTCTGCGGCGCCACGCCGATGCCGTTGTCGTTGGGCGTCGGCGCGTAATCCATCATCTTGCGGTCGAATTGATCCTGAATCGCCTGCGTCGGCCCGTTGTTCTTGAAGACATTGTCGATGACGTTGAACTTCTGCGAGAAATAAAACGTCGAATCGACCTCCTGATTGAACGTGTAACTGCCGTTGAGCACGTCGTCGCCGTCGAACGATTCGCCGAACATGAAGAACTTGTTCTTCGGTACGGTGAGCGGCGGCACGGTCTTGTTCGGATCGCCCTGGTCCGTCGGATCGGCCAGCGTGATCTGCCCGGCCGCGTATTTGCGGATATTGGGCGCGAACGATTCCCAGAATGGATGATCGATATGCTTGAGCGTGTCGATTCGAAAACCGTCGAAATCGGCCGCTTGAATCCAACGCGCGAACACCGCCGTCAGCGCCGCGGTGACGTCGTCGCGCTCGGTGGCGAGATCCTTCAGGCCGCCCGGGAAATCGCCCATCAGCACCTGATCGCGCTGGCCGTAATCGGTGATTCGCCCGCGGCGGTGATACCAATCGTCGCGCTGAAAGCCGAACTGGCGCGACGGATCCTGCCCCGCGCCGGCGCCCGGCGCCGTCGGTTCGCGGTTGATGTCGGGC
>DASXOU010000364.1:0-3462 GCA_036494045.1 Polyangia bacterium
AGCGCGATCTGCTCGCGCGCTACTGGGCGCCGGCGACGCTCGACTCGCCGCTGGCCAGGCGCTGCTTCGTCTTTCCCGACGCGTGACCGCCGGCCTCGACGAGCTCGCCGGCCTTGCCGAGCCCGAAGGGCATCATGTTGACGTAGATGTTCTCGTAGTCGCCCGGGCGAACGCGATAGGTCTCGTGCCAGATGCCGACGTCGCCGTTGGTTCCCACGAGCTGGTTGAAGCGGCGCCACGCGGGCAGGTGCACCGATTCGCGCCGCTTGGCGTAGGCCATGAGCTGATCCATCGAGCGCCAGTACTGCACCATGATCGTGGTGCGCCCGAACCATTGCTCGGCGCCGAGGAAGCCGAGCGCGGGCTGACCGAGGAGCTCCTTCAGCATGCGCGGCATCGCCAGCGCCACGCGCAGCCAGCGCCACGGCTTCCACCAGCGGTTGACCCGCATGCCGATGAGGAAGACCACGAACTCGCCTTCCAGCTTTCCCGTCATCCGCTTTTGCACGACCATGTTCGCCTCCTTGTTAACACTGTTCACTTGTGGGCCAAAAAAATCAGGGCGCGAGCCCGGCCATGAGCTGCGCGACCGAGGTGCGGTAGAAGCGCGCGAACTCCTCGCCCTTGCCGTAGTTGGCGAAGTGGCCGGAGAGGCGCAGCGAGACCACGCCGTGCACGTGGGCCCAGATGAACGCGGCCACGCCGATCGGATCGCCGCGGTGCATGACGCGCGTGTCCATGCACTCGCGCACGCGATCGACGAGAAAGTGAAACGTGGACGCGCTCTCGAACGAGTCGGCCGGCGCCAGCGTGGCGAAGTCTTCGGCGGCGCCCATGAAGATGAAGCGATAATCCCGAGGGTGTTCGACGGCGAAGCGAAGATACTGCTCGGAGGTGGCGGCCAGGCGCTCCTTGGGCGTGCGCGCAGCGAGCGCGCGCACGAGGTACGAGGAAAAGATCTGGAAGCCGGTGGCGCAGACGTCGCGCAAGAGCGCTTCCTTGTCGTCGAAGTGGCGGTAGACGGCGGCGGCCGACACGCCGGCGCGGCGCGCCACCTCGCGCAGCGAGAAGCGCGGCAGGCCAACCTCGAGGTAGAGATCGCGCGCTTCGCCGAGGAGGCGCGCCTTGGTGTCGCCGCGATCGCGCCTGGTCGCCATGTGAACAGTGTTAACATGGTGGCGCTCGCGGTCAAGCCGTTTCGCGCTATCATGACTTGGTTTTTCGAAATGCGTTGGCTTACTGGCATCACCTTGGCCCTGGGCGCCTGTCTCGCTGCGAGCGGGTGCACCGACGACGACGTCATCGTCGGGATCGACGGCAGCGCCGCCGGTGACATGGCGATGATGGCGCCGCGCATGCCGCTCGCGCACTTCGCGGTGATCGGCGACTTCGGCGTCGACACGATGGACGAGCTGACGGTCACGCGGCTGCTCAAGAGCTGGCACCCGGACTACATCATCACCGTCGGTGACAACAACTATCCGAACGGCGAGGCGATGACCATCGACGAGAACGTCGGGCAGTACTTCGCCCCCTACATCGGCAGCTACCAGGGGAAATACGGGCCGGGCGGCAGCACCAACCGCTTCTGGCCCGTCCTCGGCAACCACGATTGGTACTCGCAGTCGGGCGCGCAGCCGTATCTCGATTACTTTCCGGCGCTGCCGGGCAACCGCCGCTATTACGACGTGGCGCTCGGCAGCATCCACTTCTTCGCCGTCGACAGCGAGGCCGAGGAGCCCGACGGCATCGACGCCAACTCGGTGCAGGCGGCGTGGTTGCAATCGGCGCTGGCGGCGTCCAAGGAGTGCTTCAACATCGTCTACTTTCATCATCCGCCCTACAGCTCGGGCGATCCGACGTTCGTCGAGCCGCGCATGCGCTGGCCGTTCGCCGCCTGGGGCGCGGACCTCGTGCTCGACGGGCACGAGCACGTCTACGAGCGCATCGAGCTCGGCGGCATGACCTACGTGACCGATGGCCTGGGCGGCGCGTTCAACCGCTTTCCCTTTCAGCCGCTGCCGGTGCTCGGCTCGCTGGTGCGCTACAATGCCGACTTTGGCGCGCTGCTCGCGGAGGTCTACGACGGGATGATCGAGTTCACCTTCCGCAACACGCACGGCGCCGTGATCGATCGCTTCGACCTGCAGCGCGACTGCTCGGCGCCGCACAACATGTACGACGCGGGCTTGTGATGGCGGGCTTCGAAGCGCGCCTGCACGAGCTCGGGCTGACGATGCCGTCGCCGCCGAAGCCCATGGCCACCTACGCGACCGCGGTGCGGCTCGGCGAGCTGCTCTACGTGTCCGGGACGGGGCCTTTGTGCGACGACGGCAGCTACACGAGCGGGCGGCTCGGCGCTGATCTCGACGTGGCCGCGGGGCAAGCGGCGGCGCGACGCTGCGCGCTCGCCATGCTGGCTACGGTGCGCGCGCATGCCGGCTCGCTCGACGCGGTGGCGCGCGTGGTCAAGGTGCTTGGGTTCGTGCACGCGACGCCGGAGTTCGTGGATCACCCGAAGGTGATGAACGGCTTCTCCGATCTCATGGTGCAGATCTTCGGCGACGCGGGGCTGGGCGCGCGCAGCGCCGTGGGCGCGCCGTCGCTGCCGGCGGGCATTGCCGTCGAGGTCGAAGCGATCTTCCTGTTGCGCTAGGGCTGGGCTACGGCGCGGCGGCGACGGTTTCGGCGGCGAGCTCGGCGATGGCGTGGCCGGCGCGGGCCGAGTCGTCGGCGCCGAGGTGGAAGAGCGCACGCAGCGTCGGCGCGATGTCGGCGAGGCGATGGAGCTCGTGGCTGCGCAGAAAGCCGAGGCGGGGGATGTGCGCGCCGGCGGCGACCATCCACACGGCGCTCGACTCGGGCGCGTCGCCGTGGTCGCGGAAGTTGGCGGCGCGGCCGTGATCGGCGGTGACGACGAAAACGGTGTCGTCGAGGCCGACACGCTCGACGAGGTGCGCGAGCAGCGCGTCGGCGGCGACGAGCGCGCGGCGGTAACCGTCGCGATCGCCGCGGTGCGCATATTCGTCGCTGTCGCCGAGCGCGATCCACATCGTGCGCGGCCGCGCGGCGGCGACGACGTCGAGCGCGAGCGCGGCGGTGAGCGCGTCGGGACGATAGTCGCCGTGGCCGGGCCAGGCGCGGGCGCCGAGCGCGGCGTCGAGATCGGCGCGCGCGGCGGCGCTGACGGCGAGCGCGTCGCGCGTGAGCCCACCGTGGCGGCCGGCGGAGAGCGCGACCAACGCCGGCGTCGTCGAGGCGGCGCGCGCGATCACTTCCCACGAGGCGACGACGGCGACGTCGGCGGCGTCGGGCCCGTCGCTGGCGCGCAATTCGTCGAGGAGCGTGGGCTCGTCGATGAGCGGGCAGTCGTTGTCGACGCAGCGATCGCCGCGGCGGCCGGTCAGGATCTCGCGGTAGCCGGGCAGCGACACGAAGCGCGGGCCGGAGGCGACCATCGGC